>JAFZIX010000299.1 GCA_017554135.1 Bacteroidales bacterium
CCACGCAGTGCCGGCAGACACAGGATAGGTGGTCAGGTAGTGACTGGTGGGAATGCCGTCGGAAACAGCGTACTTGGTAGCCTTGAAGACGGTGCTGATGTCGGTGTTGGACATCCAGTAGTAGTTGGAATTGCTCAGATCGACCGATGCGTTGACGGTCTTTGTGTGGTCGATGGCGCCGAAGACGGCAATCACGATTTGGGAATAGGCAGGAATCTTGACTTGCTCCTTGAACCACCAGATTGCGCTGTATGCCAGAATCCAACTCTCGTTCTCATAGATAAGCTTGTCATCGACATAGTACTTATTTGTAGCATGGCCGTTACCAGGCTGGACAAGTGAGAAGACGATGTCGCTGGCATCTGCCTCGAATTCGGTGTTGTTGTAGAGGATGATGTAGGCATCGTCGGTGTAGTTGCCGCTTTCGTTCTTGGGGCAACCGGTGCAGTAGACTTCCTTGATGATAATCTGAGGGCTGACGACCTTGTTGAGCGCAAGAACGAAAGGCTTAGCCGTAGTGCCTTCTACAATGACATTGACGGAACCGCTATAGAGAAACGCCTCTCCATCTGCTGCGGTTTTGTAGGTTGTGGAGGCTGTATAGCTTCCAACAGGTACTTTGAATATGGCGCATCCACTGGCGTCAGTATTCTCTGTGTAGGTGGCAGCGCCGGAGGCTTCTACCAGTTCAACCGGAATGCCTTCGACTGCGAGAGCTGCGTTCTCACTGGTGAGTTGGACGGTGATTTCCACCGCCTTGGGTTCCTTGTTCTCGTTGCAGGATGCTGCAAAGATGAGCAGTGCAGCAACCGAGAAGATACTCAAAATTTTTTTCATAATACTAATTGTTTGGTGTTAAAATTTGATTCTTAATGTCATGCCGTAATAGAACCTCGGGATGTAAGAAGTCACTGAACTCCAGTTCTCGCTTCTTGTGGAATAAACCTGCCCGAGATTGTTGAAGAAGTTATTGGCGTAGAAGGAGATGGACGCGAGGTCCCCAATTTCCTTGGTGACGCTTATATTGGCGCTGAAATATGGGCTGAGCCAGTCTTTCAGGTAGGTGTACAGATATGTCGTGTTGGTGTATATCAGTTCGGTAAGGTTACCTACTAGTTCAGTGTCGCCGTTTTTCTTAGCCGCTAGATAATCTTCCTTGAATGGTCTCAAGCTTGGATCCCCCTGAACTGAATAATACACGGGATATGTGACTGAGTAGCACTTTCCTTCATACACCGACTGATCCATGATGGTGGAAAAGTCGGTAGGATCCGTAACCACGTAGCTGCGTGCAGAGCCGTCGGCCATTTCGCTGAGAGCGCGGGAATAGCGCATCAGGCAACTCTCAACCTTGGCGGAGAAGATCATTCTTACTTTCGGGATGTGTGTGGTAATGGTAAGGTTGGTCTTTACCGTGCGTGTTTCCTGCCCGTTGCTGCCGCTGAAGCCGCCTACATACCATCCGACATATTTATAAAGCGTGCCGTCCTTCTTGGAAGTTGGATTGAATGGAGTAAGGTCCGTATAAACAGACCTGTATCCATAGAAGGAGCCATCCCAGCGGATTGTCGTGTTTATTGCACGTATAGCTTTGAAATCGACTATCCATTCCAGCCCGTAACGCGTGATGGGGTTTTCATCGTTTTTCTCGTAATACCTGGAGACGTAGCGTGTAACAGGGGTGCCGTTCACTTTAACATCCGGCTTTACGCCGGTGCGGTCGCTGACAGTGATGCTGCCGTCTTCGGGGCTGACAGTGTAAATTCTGTCGTCAGCCGGAATGCTCAGGCCCTGAACGGAAGCCGCCGTGGTGAGGTTATATGAGAAAGTGTCGTATTTGGTTCCTTTGTTATAGGCATCTACGGTAATGTTTCGGAAAGCAGACAGGGAAACCTTGTTGCCGCCCAAGTTGATCTCGAATCCAAGTTCAGCCTGACGGTTCTTCTGCCAGCGCAGGGCCGAATTGTATTCGATAGCCATCGGCATTACATACATGGCCTTGTACACTACGTTCCTGGAATCCGCAGTAGAAGTAAAAACATCGATATCCAGATAATTGGGGGTAGGGTAGAGAACGGAGAATGACGGTTGCTTGACCGCGATTCCCCAACTGGCCCGTGCGGAGAGTTCCTTTACGAACTTGTCCTTGCGTGTCTTGGGGGTGAAGGCGGTATATTTCGCATTGAAGCGGGGAGAAAGGCTGGAGGTGGTGCCGTAGGCGGATTCCTTTATGACAGTGGCGTCGCCGCGCAGGCCGGCAATCAGGTTCAGTCTGGCATCTTTGCCCATATGCACCATCAGATTGTCTTCGGCGTATGCTCCGAAATTATGCATGGCGGGCACATCGCAGAATCTCCAAATCCTGTAAGTGGGGGCGGTGGAAAGATCTTCAGTGCCTTCTCCGGTGCCGTAGTTTTTGTCCACGGTCCAGTCTGCACCGACTTTGACCTTGTTGTTGATTCTGCCGGAACTCTTGGCCTGATTGGCCTTGAGCGACACTTTCGAACTGAATGGCCTGTCGTCGATGCACATCACGTTGTAGAACGCTCCCTTTGCCAGCAGAACCGCTGGATTGTCGCTGTCCGGATCGTAGGGGGTAGACATATAATACCCCTTATGCATGGCGTGCAAGGCGGTAGTGGTGGTTGCTTTATCGTAATAGGACTTTTCCCTGTCCATTTTGTTGCCGTAGGATGCTGATGCGTTCAGTTCAACATTAGTAATCCAGCTCTTGCTCAGCAGCCAGTTCGCAGTGAAATTCCCGCGCAGAGCGTTGTCTTTCTTTGTATGGAAGGTGCCGATCATTTTATCCGGGTCGGCCTTATTATCCAGCCCGCCGAGATTGCCGGAAAGGCTTGCGGAAATCCTGATTGGGGTGTCTTTGAGCGCGCCCCGCGAAAAGAGGTTGCTATAGGTGAGGGAAAGACCGTTTCTGTCGTAGGAGGTATAAGGGGACATGGGGTCCGAGATGGAAACGGTGTGTTCCATGCTGGCGTTCAGCACGCCCTTGGGCTGGCCGTTGGCCGAGACTCCGAGTCCGAACCCCTTGCTCAGGGAAACCTGCTTTGTGTTGGGGCTGGTGGACATGGTGACGCTCCATGGGGTCTTGCCTTTCCTGGTATTGATCTTGACCACGCCGGAAGTCATATCTCCATATTCGACCGATGGCACGCCGGTGATTACTTCCACCGATTCTATATTGGAGGATGCGATATTGTTCGTGGTGCTTCCGCTGACCTTTCCGGTGCGGCCGTTCAGGTCGGAATTGGTAAAGGATGCGTTATTTGAAATCCTCACTCCATCCACCTCGATGGCCGTTCCGAAGGCCGCGCTGCCGCTCTCGCCGCTATTTCCTCTGAGGAAGATCTGTTGTTCATTGGTGAGAGCAGGGGAGTCTTTTGCGGTTGCGCCCCCGGGGAGGAGCTGGGAAATATCCGCAAGATTCATCAGCTGCACATGTTCGAGGGCGGTCTTGTCGATAGTGCGGGATGTGGTGGCGGAGTTGCCGTCCTCCTGGGCTGTGACTACCGCACCCTCGAGGGACAGGTTGTCGGCCTTGAGGCTTACCTTGAAATTGGTTATGTCTTTGGTAATCTGGATTTCCTTGCTCCAGGAGGCATATCCCAGGCAAGAAATGGTGACAGTGTTTTTCCCGGGAGGAACGTTGTTGATGGAGAACTTCCCTTGAAGGTCCGCCACGCCCCATTGCTCGGTTCCTTCAAGGATTACCGTAGCGAATTCGACTGGCTCTCCGGTGCCATTGTCAAACACCTGACCCGCAAAAACGCAACCCTTTTGTGCACGCGCGTGTGCGGCAAAAAGGAGAAAAAAGACTATAAGAAGTGTCGTTTTGCGGAGCATAGGTAACTTAACTACTTTTCCAAAGATAAGTATTAATAAAGAAAAAGCAACAACATTGCTGCAAAAATCACAATTATTGATTATCATTGCAATATGAAAAGAATAATCTCAGCCTCACTCATTTTTATCGCTCTCCTTTTCTCTGCCAATCTCTGGGCAGATGAAGGAATGTGGATGATCCACACTGCAAAACCCGCCGTTCAGGCCATGTCCAAGGCCGTTGTAGCCATAGATTTCATGGGCACCGGCAGTTTCGTTTCGGAGGATGGTCTGGTGATTACCAACCACCATGTGGCCTATGCCGACGTTTTCGCCCTCGGCACCAAGGAGCACAACTGGCTGGAAGAGGGATTCTGGGCCAGGAGCAGGGAAGAGGAACTCCCCGTGAAAGGCCGCAACGTGCAGTTGCTCAAAGAAACGATAGACGTGACCGCCGAGGTTCAGGCCCTCATTGCCGACGGCACCGTGAGGCCGGGAGCAATGATGTCCCGCAAGCTGAGCTGGATAATGGAAAAACGCTACTCCGAGAAAACCGGCTTGGAGGCTATTCTGAGCGGTGTCTGGAGGGGTACACAATACTTCATCTCCCTTTATGAACAGTATCGCGACGTGCGCCTGGTGGCCGCTCCTCCCGTATGCCTGGCCGCATTCGGGGGCGATGTAGACAATTGGGAATGGCCTCAGCACAAGTGCGATTTCGCCATCTACAGGGTTTATTCGGGCCCTGACGGCAAACCGGCAGACTACTCCCCGGAGAACATCCCCCTCAAAACTTCCGCCCATCTCAAGATTTGCTCCAAAGGCATAAAGGAGGGAGATGCGACCATTATCATAGGATTCCCGGGCAGAACCAGCCGCTATGCATCCTCCGCCAGGGTGAATTATCTCACCGAAACCGAACTCCCCATAGTCAGCAGCCTTCGCGCTAAGCAGATGGAGATTATCTCCGGATGGATGGACAAGGACCCGGAAGTACGCCGGAAATATGCCGACTACTACTTCGGCCTTTCCAACTTCCAGGAGCTTGCCCTCGGGCAGATGCAGTGCAACAAGCGTTTCGGAGTGGTGGAGAAGAAGCAGGAGGAGGAATCCAGGCTCCAGGAATGGATAGATGCCGACCCCGCTCGCAAAGAGAAATGGGGCGCTATGCTAGGCCAGATCAGCGGCAAGTATGAGGCCGTCCGCCGCGCCCAGGAAGATGTAATTTGGTATCGCGAGTGCATCTCCAGGGGCACCCGCATCCACCCCGTGGCATCCCGTTCGGCCGCCCTCAAGCGCAAGGCCGACTCCGCCAGTGTGGTCAGGAACATCCGCGCAGACAAGCGCAACCTGGATGAAATCGACATGAGGGTGGAGAGGGACCTCTTCCGCCTCTCGCTGGAAAACTACTACGAGCATATCACTCCGGAGATGCTGGGGCCCTACCAGAAAGAGATACGTGAGCGTTTCGGCACCGACTACGATGCAATGTGCGTCTATCTCTGGGACGGCAGTTGGTTCGCTGATTCTGCCCGTATGGCCAGGTTCCTGATTCCCAAAGAGAGGCTGGCGCATCTGGATGAATTCCTGTCGGATCCCCTCGTGCGTTTCTTCGGGGATGCCAAGATAGTGGACTTCAACAATAAGGTTACACGCATACAGGGAAAGCCGTCCCTGAACGATCTCAGCGAAGAATATACGCATGCCCTGTATGCTTTCAGGGAAGATTCCGGCATAGCCCAGTATCCCGATGCCAACTCCACCATGAGGGCGAATTTCGGGCATGTGAAGGGATATAGCCGCGAAGACGGCCTGGACTGCCGCTGGTACACCACCATGGAGGGAATGCGCGCAAAGCACAATCCGGACGTGCATGACTTCTGCCTTATCCCCGGCTGGAAAGCGGTCGCAGATACGGCACCGGCCACACTCAAGGTGGATTTCCTGACGGATAACGACAGCACCGGCGGCAACTCAGGTTCCCCCGTGCTGAACAAGAAGGGCGAACTCATAGGCCTGCTTTTCGACGGCGTAAAGGAATCGCTGGCGACCGACTTCTACTTTACCAAGGATTATAACCGCAGCGTGTGCGTGGATATACGCTACGTGATGTGGGTGCTTAAAAACTACGGGAGGATGGATGCCGTCCTTTCCGAAATGGGTGTGAAATAAACGATTAACTATATGGCAAAGAAATCAACAATCCGCAGCAACTGGCCCAAGTATGTGCTTCAGTGGGGCACCCTGGCCGCTATCGTATTCTTCCTCAGCGGACTCGCTGTCAAACTCTTCCCCAAGATGGAACCCGCGAATCCCGAGGCTTACTGCCCCTTCGGCGGGCTTGAGGCACTGACGACCTACCTGCAGAGGGGGTCCCTGCCTTGTTCCATGAGTTCCATGCAGATCCTCATGGGTATAGTCCTGGCCGCAGTGGTCATCCTGCTGAGCAAACTCTTCTGCGCATATCTCTGCCCCATCGGCACCGTGGAAGATCTGCTGATGAAGG
>JAFZIX010000300.1 GCA_017554135.1 Bacteroidales bacterium
ATGCAGTTCCCGAAGCTGATTGAGTTGTGTGGCACTCAGTCCGTTAGACATACTGTGATCATAGATGCCCAGGTCGTGGTTCATTGGCAAACGAGCCTCTTTTAACCGCTTCTGTCGTTGCCGCTCTTCGCGGCCTGCAACCTCCTGGGCAAGGAAGTCGTTCAAGAAGTCATCATAGCTTGGTGACTCTTTCTGCGCCCGGAGCAACATCTCCGTGGCGTTTAATGACAGCCACGACAGTTTTAGCCGTTTGGCGTAACTGCGTATCGTTGTCACTTTGTTATCGATGAGATCCATGTCCGTTAGCTGCGCTTGAAGAGCTCGTCATACACCTCGATGTCTGACTTGTTCGGTTCAACATGGACCATCAGTTGGGCAGTTGCATCTCCCAGAGGCTTTATTACTGGGGCGTCATCCATACGAGGTGCAGGACCTGAAGAGATGATTTCCTTGAAGTCTACGGCGCTGTAGAGCTTGTTCTGGACACAGACCGTCAGTACTTCATCTGCCCGTTTCTGGCCATATTTGGTGATGCAGGTAATAAGAACGGCCAGCTGGTCCCGCATATATCTTGGATAGCGTTCCCTGACGTGAACGAGGAAGACAGCGATTGCTTCCTGATTACTGAACAGAGACTTCACATAGTCACACTTCTCCGCTATGCTGACGGAGGTGTCCCGGTTGTGATTATTGTTTATAACCACCTGACCTCTTCCCGCGGGGATAAGGTGCTTGGCAATGAGATTGTCATCAACATCCCTGATGAGCAGGGCCCCATTCTCCTCTGACAGATACACGCGTGTATCTTCACCACGATACGTGCCCAGCGGCAATGAGTAAGTGTTGCCCCTATACTTGACGCAGTTCGTTTTAAGAACTTTATGGCCATTCCTGGCTTCAGGAGCCAGAACGGGGATATAAGGCAGCAAGTCTTTGGCTTCAATACACCACTGGTCGTAAGGGACCTTGCAGGTTGTATTGTGAACCATGGCGTTCCCCGTGCGATTGAGCCAGGCCACGGCTTCTTCGTTAAGGTTATCGAGTGTGGAGTACGGCCTGTTCAACAGGAAGTTGCGCTTTACGTATTTGACCACGTTCTCAACCTTGCCCTTGCTTTCAGGGTCAGCAGGACGGCAGAAGATAACGCGGAACGGACGGCTCTTAACATAACTGTCAAAGACCTGCGTCATCCGGTAATCACCGATGTTCTCATCATACAGGAACACGGCATCCTGGTCATAGATGAGCTTCTTGGGCATCCCGTGGAAGAAGTCAAAAGCCTTCTCATGGCCCGTGACGGCACTTTCACTGGTGAACGGCTTATCCTGGAACCAGATGAACTTATACCGGCTATAACAAAGCAAGATGGCAATGAAGTACACCTTGATTCTCGTTCCATCACTTTTGCGAAGCTTTGTCTGACCAAAGTCAACTTGAGCGTATTCGCCAGGAGCTGTTTCGGGAAGTGCGGCATACTGACGTTCATTTTCGCTGATCTTTGGCAGGTTGTACTCCTGACGGATCTTCGTAACGTAGTTGTAGACCGTTTTAGGAGCCACCTTCGGGAAGTTAGGATAGTTCTCCTTCAGCCAGTCGTGCATCTGCGCTGCGGGCGTTTCTTGATACAAGGACAGTTTTCCAATGATGAAGTCCTTGTACGGCTCAAGAATGTGAGGCCTGTTGATTACGTGGTCCGAGTACCCCTCGAACTCCTTCTGATCCATCTCCAGGTACTTCTTGATAGTCCTGAAGTTCAGGTTGGTTTTTCGGGCAATCCAGCGGATTGACCGGTGCTCTACATCATGGTAGTGCTTGATCTTGTCGTACATAATTAGTCGACTGAGTGCTTTGTGATCCTTCTCTGTCATAACACCTTAGCTAAAAGTTATGACTCAAAGGTCGGGTTAATAATTCAAAAACGCTGTATTCTTGTTACCGTTTTTGCTGCACTCTTGTTACCAATTTTGTTGTACGCCTGTTACATTTATTGCTGCAGTCTCGTTACCAATATTGCTGTATTTCTCGTTACCGGTTACAGCAAAATACTTCCCCCTGACAAGACCCGGACGCGCGACTTTTATTCCACAATCTTGAGCAACCTTCATGTACCGGTATTCGGTAATACCCACGTCTTCAGGATCATAGGTATGGCGGAACTTTACAATCCAACTCGAACCATCCTTTTGCCTTACAACGACTTTCGGGCGGGCGCCTCCGGAATTACTGCTATTGTAATACAACAAAGAAGGATCCGTAGTACTTTTATCGGAGAATATATCCAGGGCCTTCAGTTGCAGGTCGTCGAAATCCACATCCTCCATTTTAAGGACAGGTTGTTTCAGGAACTCCTTTGGGGAGTACTCCAAAGCACCCATTCCAGCCGGTCCCACCAACGACAAGCGCTGTAAAGGGGACAATTCTTTAAGTGAACATCCTTCCTTTTTCAGCATTTTATCAAGAAGATACAGGCCATAACCATCAGGCATACTATCTTCAAAAACATAAAATGCACCATCGAGATAGTTTTCATCGGCAAAAAACAACCCCTCTTTCAACGGAAGCTCGATAGGAGAGACGGAGAAACCTTCAGCAATCCAGGACTTATCATATTCGAATACACAGTTTCTTTGGTCCGGAGTTCGAAGAATCACTCCTACATTCCGTCCATGATAAGTAACCGTCGTTTTTATAATGTCTTTCATCTTCCTTTGCTGCGGCTATAATTCCTCTGTATGGTTTCCAACTCCTCTATGGTTTTATATTTTGGCACCAGAAAAACCTTATACAACTCATCATAATAACCAAGGCTGTCAGCAATCCTTGAAAAAGACTCCAGAGATATTTTTCCTGTTTGCTCAAACTTGGCTATCGTTGGCGCAGGAACGTCGCTGATTTCGGAGAGATGTTTTCTGCTCAGCCCTTTCTCGAGCCTGCGTTTCCTGCAGTTCATAGAAAGAATATCGAGCAACAAATCAGCTTTATTACCATAAATATCTAATGAATATTGCATATTATAGTATTTAATAATCCCTAAAATCCATAATATAAGATACTACTATATACAAATATAGTAATTAAATAAGAGAAAACAAAAAGAATTCAGTCCAGAATCACCAGCGCAGGGGCGGGGTGGTTGAAGCGGAGGGAGATCACGTCGGACGTGGCGCGGTTGAGCGTGCCCCGGAACCAGAAATCGAAGGCCATGTCATCCGTCGGCCACTGCAGCCCGGAAGATGAAATCCGGAGCGTGCCATCCTGAGAAAACAGCGACACTTTGCGACCTTCACCAACGTGGAGGTCGCAACTGTCGTTAATGGCGAATGCAGTATTGAAATCGGAGACCATATCCACCCGGATCCCGCGGGCGACGAGACTGTGTTCCTGCTCCCAGAACATAAGGTAGGACAGGTTTCCCAGCGCATGCGCTTCGCTTTTGCCTGTTGCACCGAGAATGTGGATATCGGTCACCTGCAGATATTTTCCGAGCAGCCAGACGAATGCTTTGTTAAGGTCGTTGTAGTCCTGTTCGTCCACCTTCACGGCCCGACTGCCGAGGGCCTTGCGCTGTGCTGCCGGGAGAGAATCCATGTCACCTACAACGGCGACAGGCTCGATGCCAAGTTTCTGCAGGTGCTTCAGAGATGTCGCACTGTCGCAGCAAACCACCACATCCGCCTCCCGCAGCAGCCAGAGGGGATACTCTTTTCGAGGGAAGTCCCCGTTTGCCAGGATTACCGCCGTCATTGCTGCGCGCCTCCCACAAGGTCAAGAATTTCGGATGTAATCTTTTGCTGACGGCCCTTGTTGTATTCCAGCGTCAGTTCGCCCAGCAGATCTTCGGCATTATCGGATGCCGTCTGCATGGCGATAGTGCGTGCGGCATGCTCCGCCGCGATCGAATCCAGCAGCACGGTATGTACCCGCAGGCGCATTACCTGCGGCAGGAGGGTGGCGAGGATTTCCTCGCGCGAGGGTTCGAGGATATACTCCGTATCTGGAGATTGCCGGTCGGAGCCGGCAATGACGTCCTTCGTCATGCCCGACCCGATCGGGCATCCCCCAGCAACACTGAACGGCAAATACTGTTCCACCGTCACCTTCTGGGAAGAGGTGGTGACGAAGTGATTGTAGATAAAGAGAATGCGGCTATAGCGGCCGGAATTGTAGGCGTCGATGAGTGTCTGGGCGAAGGCTGCAGACTTCTCGAAGGAGTTATGGCCTACCAGATCGGAATAATCGGCACGAGACGGCAGGCCGGCCTTGCGCATCGCCTCGGCCATCTTCCGCCCCACGGAAAACACCTCCACCTCGGTCCCCTCCTTCCTCAACACCTCCACCTCATCCAGCACCCGCCGCACCACATTCACGTTAAATGCTCCGCATAGCGACGAATTGCTCGCCACGGCCACGATCGCCACCCTAGATCCCTTCGCTTCGCTCGGGATGACAGTAGAAGCGCTCGGGATGACAGTGGAGGCAGCGAAGGCATTGCCTCCGAGAGGCATGCCACCCTCGGCATTGTTAGAGGGAGGGGCCCAACCGGCAGGTTGGGAGGGATGAGCGGCGGAGCCGCGAACCGGGTCGGAGGCAATGCCTTCGCTGCCCTCCAGCACGTTGGCAAGCATCGCGGCGAGGGCGGCGGTATAGGGCCGGACCCCCTCCGCAGCCTGCTGCGCCTTCCGCAACTTGGCCGAAGACACCAACTTCATCGCCGAAGTAATCTTCAGCGTACTGCGGACGGAACCGATGTGATCCTTTATCTCCCGAAGCGAAGCCATCTGTTACTTTGAATTAATCTGGCCGCAAACCTCTGCGGCAACCTTGGTCAGAACCTCCTCGGCAGCCTCATCGATCTTGCCGGCATCAAGGGCATCCAGCACATCGCGGTGCGAAGCACGCATCCTGTTGAGGAACTGCGCCTCGAACTCGGACACCTTCTCAAGCGGAATATCCGCCATCAAGGCGTGCGTGCCGCAATAGAGCACTGCCACCTGCTCGCCCACGGGCATAGGAGCATACTGTGGCTGGATCAGCAGGCGATTGTTCTTGCGCCCCTTGTCCAGAGCCATCGCAGTCACCTTGTCCATATCGGACGAGAACTTCGAGAACGCCTCCAGCTCGTTGTACTGCGCCTGGTCGATCTTCAGCGAACCCGCCACCTTCTTCATCGACTTCACCTGCGCGCTGCCGCCCACACGCGACACCGAGATGCCCACGTTGATGGCCGGGCGGAAACCGGCGTTGAAGAGCGACGACTCCAGATAGATCTGGCCGTCCGTGATGGAAATCACGTTGGTCGGGATGTAGGCGGACACGTCGCCGGCCTGCGTCTCGATGATCGGCA
>JAFZIX010000301.1 GCA_017554135.1 Bacteroidales bacterium
GCACAGTACGGCACCGGCATCTGGGACTACATCATCGGCACCATCCCCGGTTCCGTGGGTGAAACCTCGGTAATCGCCATCCTGCTCGGCGCAGCCATCCTTCTATGGACGGGCGTCGCTAGTTGGAAGATTATGCTCTCCTCCGTGGTCGGCGCGCTCTTCGTGGGCGGCATCGCGAACCTCGGCGGCGTGGGCATACCCTGCTGGGAGCACCTGCTCCTCGGCGGATTCGCATTCGGCACCGTCTTCATGGCCACCGATCCCGTCACCTCGGCACAGACCGAGTGCGGCAAGTGGATCTACGGCTTCCTAGTGGGTGCCATCTGCGTGACCGTGCGTCTCTTCAATCCCGGCTATGCCGAAGGAATGATGCTGGCGATTCTGCTGGGCAACACCTTCGCACCGCTGATCGACCATTACGTGGTGACGGGCGCTATGAAGCGCCGCACCAAGGCTGCTATGAAAACCGCTTAAACTGAAAGAGTCATGAACACAAACAACAATCTCTATACAGTTATCTACACTACTATCATAGTGGTAGTGGTGGCAGCGGTTCTCTCGTTCGTGAGCCAGAGCCTCAAGGGCAGGCAGGACGCCAACATCAAGGCCGAGACACTCCGGCAGATGATGGCTGCCGCCCAGATCAAACCCGCTGAAGAGCTCTATGCAACTGCCAATGCAGACATCCTGCAACTCTACGCCGACAATATCGCCGAGGCATACACCATCGGCCTGGATGGCCAGAAGAACGGCAGCCTGGAGGTAAGCGTGGACAACATTCAACTGGTGGACAAACTGAAACCGCAGAACAGGGGCATCCTGAACGGCGGCGATGTCACCCTGCCGGTTTATATCTTCAAGAGCAACGTCGCTGTGATTCCCATTTACGGAGCCGGACTCTGGGGCCCGGTCTGGGGCTATGTAGCCTTCAACAGCGACTGCTATACTATCGCCGGTGCCTTCTTCGACCATGAATCCGAGACCCCCGGCCTCGGTGCAAAGATCAAGGACGAAGCATGGTTCCGCGAGAAATTCATTGGCAAGACAGTGGAATGGGGCGAAACCCCTGCTTTCAAACTTGAAAAGAATGCGGAAGAAAGCGGTGCCAGCAATGCTGTGGATGCGATTTCCGGTGCCACGATGACTTCCAACGGCCTCAATGCGGCTCTCAATACCTGGTTCAAGGCATATGAGAAGCACTTCGGCCTCGGAGCATTCTTCAACATGCTTGCCGGCACTTCACTGACGGATGTTAATAAAGAGGAGGAATAAGCCATGAAACTGAAAGAAACGATTCTCGATCCTATCTTCAAGAGTAACCCGATTACCGTCCTGGTGCTCGGTATCTGCTCTTCGCTGGCGGTCACCGTGACCATGAAAGGTGCACTGGTGATGGCCCTGTCGGTTATGGCGGTTTGCGGCATCTCCAGCCTCATCCTCTCAACGCTTCGCAACACCATCCCCGGACGCGTTCGTATCATCGTGCAACTCGTGGTGGTGGCAATGATGGTGATTCTGGTGGACCAGATCCTCAAGAGCTTCGAGGCCACCTACCCCATCGACAAGCAACTCTCCGTCTACATCAGCCTTATCATCACAAACTGCATTGTGATGGGCCGCATCGAGGCATTCGCCCTCGGCAACAAGCCCATCCCTTCGATGCTGGACGGCCTCGCGAACGGCGCAGGCTACGGGCTGGTGCTCCTCATCGTGGCCTTCTTCCGCGAACTACTCGGAAGCGGCACTCTCTTCGGAATCCAGGTAATGCCTGCCGGATATGTGACCAACAATCTGGTGATCCTGCCGCCCTTCGCCCTCATCCTCCTCGGATGCATCGTGTGGGTGCAGCGCAGTATCCAGAAAGACCTGCAGGAGAAATAACCCTAACACCAACGGAATATGGAATACATCAGTTTATTCGTAAAGTCGATCTTCGTAGATAATATGATCTTCGCATACTTCCTGGGTATGTGCTCATACCTGGCGGTATCGAAGAACGTGAAGACGGCAACCGGACTCGGTGTCGCGGTTATATTCGTGCTACTGGTTACCGTGCCTATCAACTACCTTCTGAACGAGTACGTCCTCGGTCCCAATGCCCTCATCGACGGAGTGGACCTGAGTTACCTCAGCGTTATAATCTTCATAGCGGTTATCGCCGCAATAGTGCAGATAGTGGAAATGGTGGTAGAACGCTTCGCGCCCTCCCTCTATTCCGCGATGGGCATCTTCCTGCCGCTGATCGCGGTGAACTGCGCCATCCTCGGCGGAGCCCTCTTCATGCAGCAGAAAGAATTCGCAAACGTGGGTGAATCCGCAGTCTATGCGCTCGGTTCGGGCATAGGCTGGTTCCTCGCAATCGTGGCACTCGCCGCAATCCGCGAGAAACTCAGCTACAGCAACGTTCCCCCGGCACTCAAGGGCCTGGGAATCACCTTCATCACCGTCGGCCTGATGGGCATGGCCTTCATGGCATTCATGGGAATATCACTTTAACAAGGAGGAAGGAATATGACACAAACGATTCTCACTTCAGTCCTTGTAATAGTGGTAGTTACGCTGCTTCTGGTAGCGCTCCTGCTCATCATCAAGGCCAGGCTCACCCCCTCAGGGAAGGTGACTGTAGATATCAACAACGGCAAGAAGGTTCTCGAAGTGCCCCAGGGCGGCGACTTGATGCATACCCTGGCGGACGAGAAGATCTTCCTCCCCTCTGCCTGCGGCGGCAAAGCCAACTGCGGCCAGTGCAAGGTGCAGGTGCTTGAGGGAGGCGGAGAGATACTCCCCACCGAGAAGGGCTTCTTCAACCGCAAGCAGATAAAGGAAGGCATGCGCCTCGGATGCCAGGTGAAGGTCAAAGGAGACCTCAAGATCGCGGTTCCCGACTCCACACTCAGCGTCAAGAAACTTGAGTGCGAGGTTATCTCCAACAAGAACGTGGCCACCTTCATCAAGGAATTCACC
>JAFZIX010000302.1 GCA_017554135.1 Bacteroidales bacterium
CGCAGACTACCCAGCGCAACCATGGGCTGCGCAGATCCCGATGCAGGCGGTCCTCCAGCCAGAGCGTGAAACGGGTGAAATACTGCGACATCACTCCGCAGAACACGCCCAGAAGCAGATAGAAGGGCAGATTCCCCATATTGAAGGGCGCCAGCGAGCACGCGAACGGAGACTGCGGCCCCATGAACAAATAAGACACCACCGTAGCCGTCAGCGTGGATATCAACAGCGGCATGATGGAACTCATGGAGATATTGAAAAGGAGGATTTCGAGGGTGAAGAGCACTCCCGCCAGCGGAGCCTTGAAGATGCCGGCGATAGCCCCGGCGGCACCGCAGCCAAGCAACACCGTCATCCCGCGATACGACAACTTCGCCATCCTGCCGATGTTGCTGCCGAACGCGGCACCGGTATACACGATAGGCGCCTCCGCACCCACGGAGCCGCCCAAACCGATAGTAACGGCACTGGTGAGCAGCGAAGACCACATGTTATGGGGTTTGATGCGGGATTCGTTCCGGGACACCGCCAGCAGTACCTTGGTAACGCCGTGGCCGATATTATCCTTCACCAGATATCGCACCAGCAGCAGGGAAATCAGCATACCGGCAGCCGGGAAAAGGAAATGCCCGGTGCGGATAAGGCTGTGGATGAAGCCAATCAGTTTGAGCAGCGCAACTGCAGCAACTCCTGCGCAGAGTCCAACTATAAGACTGAGCAGCAGGAGTTTAGCGTTCTCGCTTAGCTTTATGTAAGGGATCTTCATATACGGCTAGTCGCCGTCCGCCGGATCGTCATCCCCGCCATATTGGGAGATGTTATCGTCCGGGAGAGGGCCTGCGCCCGGATCGGCATCTGCAGAAGGACCCGCAACCTGCTCGTTCTCTGCATTTTCCTCACCTTCCAGCCAGCGCTCGATGTCCTCGAGATCATCGGTTTCTACCTTGATTTTTACAAGGTAAATAGCATCTGGAATCTCTATTGTGACCGCATAGAACGGGGTTCCGTCCGGCTTGGTATATTTGGTGAGATCCTGGAACCAGTCGTTGAACCCGCTAGGGTATTTCTCATTGAAAGCGGCCGCCAGTTCAGGCGACATCTTCTCGTAACTGATTACGTGTCTCTTCTTGTTGTCGTTGGGCATAGCTTTTAGTATTACGCTACAATATTAGAGCAAACTTTTTGAATTTGCAATAGCAAATACTACATTCTTTCCGGAAGTTCTATGCCAAGCAATGCCATCGAATGCGCAAGTACCTGTGCCACAGCATTTATCAGCGTCAGGCGCATGTTCCTAACCTGTTCATTACTTTCTTTAAGTATCTGCGTGTCGTGGTAGTACTGGTTGAATTCCTTGGCCAGGTCGTAGGAGTAGTTGGCCATCACAGCCGGCGAAAATGCGTCGCATGCCTCGGCCAGTTTGCCCCGATACAAATTCAGCAGCTGCACCAGCCTAATCTCCTTTGTGCTCAATTCAGCGCAAATCCCCTTTGCTTCCAGGCCGGCAGCTGGATGTGCCGTTCGCGGAAGTTTTTTGAGTGAGCCTGTGCGTGGCGGTAGCGGAGCGAACGGCTCTCCTGCTGCCGCAGAGGCGGCTTTGCGCAAAATGCTGCAAATGCGGGCGTGAGTATACTGGATAAAGGGACCGGTGTTGCCATTGAAATCGATGGACTCCTTGGGGTTGAAGAGCATCTTCTTGCGAGGATCCACCTTGAGTATGAAGTACTTAAGAGCCCCCAGACCGATCATATGATACAACTTATCCTTCTCCGCCTCATCCACATCATCCAACTTCCCGGACTCCTCCGAAGTAGCCTTTGCCTCCAGATACATATCCTCGATCAGGTCGTCCGCATCCACCACGGTTCCCTCGCGGCTCTTCATCTTGCCCTCTGGAAGCTCCACCATGCCATAGGAAAGATGGTAGATACGCTCCGCCCAGTCGAATCCGAGTTTTGCAAGCACAAGTTTCAGCACCTGGAAATGGTAGTTCTGCTCATCGCCCACCACATAAACGTGGGAATCCAGCTTGTACTCCGCAAAACGGCTCTCGGCGGTGCCCAGATCCTGGGTCATGTAGACGGATGTGCCGTCCGAACGCAGGAGGAGTTTGCGGTCGAGGCCGTCGGCAGTCAGGTCGCACCATACGCTGCCGTCCGGATCCTGCACGAACACGCCCATATCCAAACCTTTCTGGACAAGGCTCTTGCCCAGCAGGTAGGTCTCATGCTCATAGTAGGTCTTATCGAAGCTGATGCCGAGGGCGCGATAGGTCTCGTCGAATCCTGCGAACACCCATCCGTTCATCTTCTCCCAAAGCGCACGCACTTCAGGATCGCCCTGCTCCCACTTCACCAGCATCTCATGCACATCGTCGATGATCTCGGGATGCTCCTTCTCCATCTTCGCGTAGGCCACATAGCAATCGCCCACCAGATGATCCCCCTTGATGCCGGTGCTCTCCGGGGTAGCCCCGTTGAACTGCTTCTCCCACGCATACATACTCTTGCAGATATGCACACCGCGGTCGTTCACCAGCGTCGCCTTGATCACCTCGTTGCCGCCGGCCGCCAGCAGCCTGCTGACGGAATCGCCCAGCAGATTGTTGCGGATGTGCCCGAGGTGCAGGGGCTTGTTGGTGTTGGGCGACGAGAACTCCACCATTATCTTCTTGCCGGTGGAGGGCAGGGTGAAGTATGCCTCGCCGGAAGAAACGATCTCCTCCAGAGTCTCGCGCCAGTACAGGTTGGAGAGGCTGAGGTTCAGGAAGCCCTTGACGCTGTTGAAAGCGCTTATTTCGGGGCAATGCGCCACCAGCCACTCGCCTATTGCGGTGCCAGTTGCATCCGGCGCGGCATGGGATATCCTTAAAAGAGGAAAGACTACAAGCGTGTAGTCTCCCTCGAATTCCTTGCGCGTCACCTGCACCTGCAGGGTGGATGCATCCACATCGGCGCCGTATATTTCCTTGACGGCCTTCGCGGCCTCCGAGGCAATGAACTGTTCAGGGGTCATCTTTTATCCCAGGTATGATTTGAGAAGTTTGCTTGCGGATGGTTTCTTGAGTTTGCGGATGGCCTTTTCCTTAATCTGGCGCACACGCTCGCGGGTGAGATCCAGGCGTTCGCCTATCTCTTCCAGAGTCATCTCCTGGCATCCGATGCCGAAGAAACTCTTGATTATCTCGCGCTCGCGGCCGGTCAGGATCTGGAGGGCACGCTCGATCTCGATGCTGAGGCTCTCGTTGGTGAGGCCCTTGTCCGCCATGGGGCTATCGTCGTTGGGCAGCACGTCCAGCAGACTGTTGTCCTCCCCTTCCACGAACGGGGCATCCACGCTGACGTGGCGGCCGCTCACGCGGAGGGTATCGGCAATCTTGTCCTGAGGGATATCGATCATTTCTGCCAGCTCATCGGTAGAAGGCTGGCGCTCATGCTCCTGCTCGAACTTGCCAAGCGCCTTGTTGATCTTGTTCAGGGAGCCCACCTGGTTCAGGGGCAGACGAACGATACGGCTCTGCTCTGCAAGGGCCTGGAGGATGCTCTGGCGTATCCACCACACTGCATAGGAGATGAACTTGAAACCGCGGGTCTCGTCGAATTTCTCTGCGGCCTTGATGAGGCCGAGGTTGCCTTCGTTGATCAAATCAGGAAGGCTAAGCCCCTGATTCTGGTACTGTTTCGCAACAGACACCACGAAACGGAGATTTGCCCTCGTGAGTTTTTCCAGCGCGACTTGGTCGCCTTTGCGAATGCGCTGGGCAAGTTCCACTTCCTCTTCCGGTGACACCAACTCTTCGCGGCCGATTTCCTGGAGATATTTGTCCAGCGAGGCGCTCTCGCGGTTGGTAATCGATTTTGTAATCTTTAATTGTCTCATTTAATCTTATTCGTCTTTCGCGAAGCCGAAGAAGACGGACTTGCCGGTGGCGTCCACGCCCTCGATGTAAACAGCCCTCTTGCTGCGGTACGCGATATCAATCACATCCCGAGGTTTGGAAACAGGCTGCTCGTTCACATAGAGGATTACCATTCCGTCCGCTGCGCCCGCCTTTGCGAGTGCGCCGCTGCCGGCGGAGACAATCTCTACTCCCTTCTTCAGCCCCAACTTGGCGAGCTTATCCTTGTCGGCTTCCTTAAGATAGCCTCCGTAGAAAGCGGTCGCACCTTCCTCATTCACAGTGCCGGTAATCTGCTCGGTGCTCTGGAACTCTACGGGGAGTTCCTTCACCTTGCCATCGCGCACTATCTTGAGGGTGGCTTTGTCTCCGGGATGGAAACTGTTGACCTTTTCCTGAAGGGCGGACGGCGATTTGATGACCGTGGAGTCGATTGCCAGGAGAACATCCCCGACCTTGACTCCGGCCTTGTCGGCCGCGCCGCTCTTCGAAACCTCGTTAATATATACGCCGTCAAGTGAAGAAAGTTTCATCTCTGCTGCGATTTTTTCGGTAACGGGACTCATGGCCACGCCGAGTTTCGCACGTTTCACCGAACCGAAGTCGATCAGGTCGCCCACGATCTTCTTCACGATATTCGAAGGCACTGCGAAGGAATAACCCGAATAGGCGCCAGTCTGGCTGACGATTGCGGTGTTGATACCTACCAGTTCACCTGCCTTGTTGACGAGTGCGCCGCCGGAGTTGCCGGGGTTCACCGCAGCATCCGTCTGGATGAAGGATTCAATCTTGAATTCGCCGGTAGTGTTAGGCATCGAACGGCCCTTGGCACTGACGATACCGGCAGTGATAGTGCCGCGGAGTTCCTCTCCGAGAGGAGATCCGATTGCCAGCACCCACTCCCCGAGGCGGAGTTTATCCGAATCTCCGATGGGGACGATAGGAAGGCCGTTTGCATCGATCTTTATCAGAGCAACGTCGGTGGCGGGATCAGTGCCGACCACGGTGGCCTTATAGGACTTGTTATTGTTGAGGGTAACCTCGATTTCGGTTGCACCCTGCACCACGTGATTGTTGGTTACTATATAGCCGTCTTCGCGGATAATGACTCCGGAACCGCTGCCC
Source organism: Bacteroidales bacterium (assembly GCA_017554135.1). GTDB lineage: Bacteria > Bacteroidota > Bacteroidia > Bacteroidales > UBA932 > Cryptobacteroides. The sequence goes on from JAFZIX010000302.1 coordinate 5,024, forward strand.
TGCTGCACACGTTCGCGGGACTGTGGCTCTCCCGGGTTTCCAAAGAAGAAACTGAACGGATCGAAATTATAGTATTGCTGGGTGGTCTTGACGGTAACTTTCACGAACACCACGGCATCCACGGCGGACTCTGCCGCATAAGTAAAGTCGGGATAGTTGTCTTGTGACAGATTGACAGTGCGATAGGCAGAACCGTCGATGGAATAAGTTGTCTGTTCTTTGACCTGGTTAGACTCAGGCTGATTGGCTTTTACGATGCCGAAAGCGGTCAGGCCGCTCAAAAGTACGGATGCGATAACAGTTAGCATATTCTTGTTCATATCTTTTGTTTTTATTGTCTTTTGCCGGAAACTTAAAAAATCAAAAGATATGCCAGAATATCACCTATAATTATTATATTTGTAGTCCCCCGCGCGTGGGGACATAACGGATAATAAAACATACGATATATGGAATTCAACGTTTCAAGTGCAGAACTTCTCAAAGCCCTGGTGGATGTCTCCAAAGCCATCCCCGCCAAGACTACCCTGACCATCCTGGAAAACTTCCTCTTCGTGCTGAAGGGAGACAAACTCGAAATCACCGCATCCGACCAGGAACTCACCCTCCGCACCGCAGTGCCGGTGGAGAACAAGGAAGACGGCAGCATCTGCGTGCCTGCAAGGCAGATGATCGATCTGTTCAAGGCCCTGCCGGACCAGCCCGTCAACATCCGCACCAGTTCGGATTCATCCTTCGAATGCGTATGGTCCAACGGTAATTCCGCACTGTCATACTTCCCGGCCGAGGACGTCCCGGCAATCAAGGGAGCCGGCG
>JAFZIX010000303.1 GCA_017554135.1 Bacteroidales bacterium
GAAGGAGGAATCCTCACCGCTATCAAGGGGATGGCGACATCCCGCACCGGAGCCGTGCTCGACCTGTCGGATTTCAAGCGCGCCCATCAGGATACCGACCTGGTGAGCCTCCTGTTCTCCGAGGTGCCGGGCGTGCTCATCCAGATCCGCGATATCGATTTCGACTACATAGATGCCGAACTGCTGCTGCAGGACGTGGCTTTCTACCCCCTCGGGCATCCTGCCGCAAACGGAGGTGCCGTGCGGGTGAAGTCGTCCGCCAAGACCGGCATACAAAATATTCTCGCCTCTCTCGTGCAACGTCAGGGAGGGGAAGGGGAAGACTAAAGACACTAAAATGGGTAAACCTAAAATCTTCGTGCTGGACACCAACGTTCCGCTGCACGATCACAAAGCCATCCGGCGTTTCCGGGACAACAATCTCGTAGTTCCCATAGCCGTGGTGGAAGAACTCGACAAGTTCAAGAAGGGCAACGACACCCTTGCGTACAATGCACGCCATTTCCTAAGGGACCTGGACAAGATTTCCGACGGCAAGTCCTTCGGCAAGGAAGGCCTGCCCATCGGCAAGGACCTTGGCCTGATCAAGGTCGAGCCCAACCATCCCTTCCCGGATAACCTGAAGGATCTTTTCATCGATGATATCCAGGATCACCGTATTCTCGCGACCGCCATCTGGGTGCGGGACAACCACCCGGGCACGTTCGTGGCGCTGGTGACGAAGGATGTGAACCTGCGCATGAAGGCCAAGGCCGCCGGGATGGAGGTGCAGGATTACCTGACCGACCGCGTGGATGAGGCTAAGATCGAGAATGCCAATAGCGAGGTGCAGTTCTACACCCTCAAACCCGAGGTGCTGCAGGATCTGGTATACGGCCCCGAGAATGCCATCGACTGGAAGCAGGTGGTGGCGAAGAAACCCGAGGCCAACCAGTTGTTCAAGTTCCGTTGGGATGGGGACAAGGGCGCTGAAACCGTCTGTGCTCGTTTCGATGAAGACCGGGACAGGATAGTGCTGATCAAGGCCCATACCGCCTACGGCATCAAGCCCCGAAACGACGAGCAGAAGATGGCGCTGGATGCGCTGCTGAATCCCAAGGTGAAGCTGGTCACCCTGACCGGCGGAGCGGGCACCGGCAAGACCCTGCTGGCGCTGGCAGCCGCCCTCGAGCAGGAGAATGACTTCGACCATATCTACATCTCCCGCCCCGCCGTCATACTCGGCAACCAGGACATCGGCTTCCTGCCGGGAGACAAGAATAGCAAGATGACACCCTTCCTGCAGCCGCTGATGGACAACCTGAACGTCATCAAGGGCCAGTTCCGCGCATCTTCGAAAGAGGCTACGCACCTGGACGGACTGCTGAGGGACGAGAAACTGATAATCGAACCTCTGGCCTACATCCGCGGCAGGAGCCTCGGCAATGCCTTCTTCATCATCGACGAAGCGCAGAACCTGACACCGCTGGAGGTGAAGACCATTGTCACCCGCGCCGCCGAGGGCACCAAGATAGTCCTTACCGGCGATATTTTCCAGATTGACCAGCCCTACCTGGACCAGTGGTCCAACGGCCTCACGCATACCGGAGAGAAGATGGACGGCCAGAAGATATTCCAGCATGTGTTCCTCCGCAAGGGTGAGCGCAGCGAGTTATCGGAGGTGGCGGCAAAATTGTTATAACTATCCGCTTGCGGATAGCGGAATTTTTGCTAAATTCGCGGGATTTTTGACGGACTGACTCCACTGTCATTCCGAACGAAGTGAAGGAATCTAAACTAATTGATAATTATATGGCAGAAAAGAAAAAGAGAGTCTATCGCTTTGGTGGCAAAACCGCCGAGGGCGATGGTTCCATGAGAGAGCTCCTTGGTGGAAAGGGAGCAAACCTGGCGGAAATGAGCCGCCTCGGAATGCCGGTTCCTGCCGGATTCACAATCACCACTGAATGCTGCGCTGAGTACTATCAGCTGGGCGGCGGTTATTCCGCAGAACTCAAGGCGGATGTCGCCGAGGCCCTTGCAGCGACTGAAAAACTTATGGGCAAGCGCTTTGGCGACACCGAGGATCCTCTCCTCGTGAGCTGCCGCTCCGGCGCCCGGAGTTCGATGCCCGGTATGATGGATACCATCCTCAATATCGGCCTCTGCTCCGCCACCCTTCCCGGAATGATCAAGAAGACGGGCAACCCCCGTTTCGTATACGACGCGTACAGGCGTCTCATCATGATGTATTCAGACGTCGTGATGGAGAAGGCCGAGGGCATCGAGCCCGAGGATGGCCAGGGCATCCGCCAGCAGCTGGACCGCATGATGCAGGAACTGAAGGACGCCAAGGGCTACAAGTCCGACACCGACATCACCGCTGAGGAACTAAAGACCCTCTGCGACCAGTTCAAGGTTAAGGTGAAGGAAGTTCTCGGAGTCGAGTTCCCCGACACTGCCGAAGCTCAGCTTTGGGGTTCCATCGGCGGAGTGTTCAAGAGCTGGAACGGCAAGCGCGCAATCGCATACCGCCGCATCGAGAAGATTCCGGATGACTGGGGCACCGCTGTCA
>JAFZIX010000304.1 GCA_017554135.1 Bacteroidales bacterium
AACAAACAAAAACAAAACAAACATGAACAACATCGAGAACACCTCTTCCAAGGACGAAGTCCGGGACCTGATGAACAAGCCCGTATGGCAGATGTCGGGCGAAGAATTCTGCATCCTCACCAAGTATGCCACCTCCTCACCGGCTCCTTTGCCGGCCTCACCCTCGGGAAAGACCAGGGTAATCGGCATTAAGGAACTGGCGGCCCATCTCGGCTGCTGCGAGAGCACCATCTATGCGATAAAGAAACTGGGCATCCTTGACCCTGCAATCGTCTCACAGATAGGCAAGCGCATCGTCTTCGACGCCGAACGCGCCCGCGAGCTTGCCGATGAGTACCAGAAGGCACAGCGCGAGCAAAGGCTGCCGTCGAATCAGTAGCGATGGATGGCTGAGCAGAGAATCATCATCAAGGAGTATATGCTTGGCGGCGGCCTGCACCTGCAGGGCTGCGAACTGCTACTGTTTGCATTTATCGACACCTTCTCCAAACACGGGAAGGGGATGTTCTGCAGCGAGCGGTATCTGTCGAAGATCTTCGGATGCAGCAGGGAGAGCATATCCAGAGCTCTGCGCCGATTGATGGAAAAGAAGCTGATAGTACGCTCCGGCAGCAAGCATATGCCCGGACAGACCTTTAGTTACAAGGTTAACAAGGCGGCTATCGCAGGTGTGACGAAACGTCACATCCCCTGGCCTAAAAACATCACATTGCCTGGCCTAAAAACGTCACACAGAATAATAAATATGACTGATAAATATGATAATATAAGCAAGAATAAAAATGAACGAAATTTTAGATATCGGCCCGCTGGCGACGCAGGTTTACCAGAACCTGAAGGATTCAACGGAACCTCCCGTCTCTAAGTTACTGAAACTTAAGGCCGACGCTGAGGCCGTCTTTTTATTCCTTAAGGATGAGTATGAGAAAGAAGTTTCAAAAAGGCGGAAGGGCATGGTTTGGGACGAACAGACGCTGGCCGCGATCGACCTCGCGGCCAAATGGTTTTTCGCGGGCAACCGCGACGGACTGCTGCTCTACGGAAAGTACGGGAATGGAAAAACAACTCTACTGAACTGCATCCGGCGACTGTTCAAGATGGACCGTCTCTGGGACGATGTGCTGATGGTGACCACGGCAATGGTCATCGAGGACATGAATTCCGGCAGCAGGGATGAAAACCTGTACAGGCGGTGCTGCGACGTGGACGTGCTGCTGATGGACGAGGTCGGGGTCGAAGAAAGCACCAGCATCGTCTGGGGGACCAGGCGGACGCCCATCCAGGACATCATCGTGCACCGCTACGACAGGAGGGAGATAACCGTCATTTCGAGCAACCTCGACGACAACGGACTCATGGAAAAATACGGCCTTCGGGTGATGGACAGAATCGGAGAGTCTTACACCCGGATTGCCTACCCTCAAGGGAGCTATCGGAACCCGAAAAAATGACTGCTAAAAACAAAGTGCAAGGAGTGCAGTTGTGGCACAAAATCCAACTGCGGCACTTCCCGAAAAATGGGGACATTCGGGAAAGTGCAAGGAGTGTAGATGTATTACAAAATCCATCTACGGCACTTTATCTTTTACCCCTGGTGGCCAGGTCCGCGATCAGCTCTTCGGGGCAATCCGTCATGATCATTTTGCAGGACGGGAAAACAGTGAACAGCGAGCTGACCTGACCGGAATCGATATGCTTGTCCGAGATATAATCGGAAAGCACGTGAAGCAGGTTAACTGAGACCAGCAGGCCGCCGGAATTGGCGTTTCTTGCATTTACCGCATATCCGCTGGATGTGGTCAGGGTGTTATTCCATGTTGCCTGAATGAAGTACCTTCCTTTACCGGTCAGCTTGCTATAGAAACCGTGATTGATGTAAACCTGGGCATCCGGATTAAGGGCAAGGGCCTCGTTCATCTTTTCCTCGGTGTTGCAGTAATATAGCACCTGCCCGGTCATGCCTAGCTTTTCCACCACGGCCATAACCTGGGCGGTTGATGCCGAGCGCGGCGAGTAATCCAGGTTGACATATATCTTTCCGCGGGCGGCAAGAAGGAATTCCTCCAGCGTAGGCATCTTCTCCGTAGTCACCTTCCCGTTCCTGTCCTTCAGATAATAAGATTTAATTTGGGACAGGGTCATTTTCGTGATGTCCCCGGAACCGTTGGTTGTGGCGTTGATGGTCTGGTCGTGGCAGATTACAACCACTCCGTCGGAAGTTATATGTGTATCCGTCTCCAGGCAGTCCGCACCTGCGGCAATCGAGGCATTTACAGCGGCAACGGAATTCTCCGGCACAGACCAGTCTGCAGTATGGGCCCGGTGGTTCATGACCCAGCACTTGTTACTCTTGTACAGTTCATCCAAGGCCTTGTCCAGCGAAAGGAGACTGGCCACGGTAATGTCGAACGAGCTGGTCACGCCTCCCGCATTCACGCTTATGGTATAAGAGCCCGCCTGGCCATACTCGTGGGAGATTACGCCATCCTTACTCAAGGTTTCGTTACTGGTCGTTCCGTCTCCCCAGGCAACCGAGATGCCGGTAGAAGCGTAAACATTATAGAACGAAAGCTTTACTTTCTCCCGCAACATGGCATAGGATGTGGTGGATGGTACGACAAACACCTTCGCCGTCGGATTGATGTGGGTGCCTTCGTAGGATCCCGGCCGGAGAAACTCCTGCCTGCGGGGATTGCCGTTGCGGTCAGTAATCAATGCGTCCGGATCAACCGAAGCCAGCCACGAGAGAAAACCCTGCGGCAGGGCATTTCGAACCTCAGACAAAGACGCAGGGGCAAAGTCGTCCGGCTGCTCATCCCAGAGATAGTTGCTAACATTCTCCCTCCACTGCGCATTCAAAGACACTGTATTACCCTTGTCGTTCCGATGGAAAGAGAAGGCGTCTGCGCCGCTGCCATCAACACTGCCTATGATATTATGGCCATATGAAACAAGTTGGTACTGGCCGTTATTCATGGTAATCGCCGGCTTGGCATCCGCCGTGTTGATAACTATGCTGTTGACAAGCGATCCGGACGCACTGTTCTCCAGCCTCAAGATGCCCCTCAATTGCGTGCTTTCAATGAATGAGCAGTTAGACACTGTCAGGTTGTGCTGGCCGTTGAAGGTAGGGTCGTTGGTGGAAGATGTGGAATAGTTGCTATGGCTGACACAATTGTTCATCGCAACCGTGGACTGACCATTGCAACTGGCCACTGTTCCCCACTCTCCTCCATCCAGATAGTTGGACACAAAAGAGCACTTATTGAAATACAAGAAGGCTGTTGTGGAGGTTGCGCCGAATGCCCCTCCGCGGTCATGGGCTGAATTGTTTTCAAACACGCAGTTATGGAAGCAGGCCTTTCCGGAAGATACATAGACCGCGCCGCCCCGGTATGCATAATTGGAATACAATCGCGAGTTGGCCACCTGGAAAACGGCGTACGCATTATTCAGGTTGACTACTCCGCCGTAATCGGAAGACGATGTAGCCTTGGCAGATTTGAAATCAACACCGTCGAAATAAAGACCCACATGAGTGTTAATCTGGAAGATACGGCCATTGTTCCCGCCGGAGATAACCGTTTCGTTGGCTACAATATCACGCCCGCTCAGGTCCCTGTTTTTCAGTCCATCGGGATAGCCTCCTTCAATACGGCAGACATAATACCCATCGCTGATGGATGAGTGGATTTCATATACCCCCTTGGCAAGATAGGCCGTAACTTCTTCTGTAGCAATCCCCTTTTGAAGGATTGCACCGAAATCGGCAGCGGACATTGCATTTTCCCAACACTTCCCGCTCCTGGAACCGGCACCGCCCGGTGTCACAAAGAAAGACTTCCCGTCCCAATTGAAATCCCAATTCCCGTCTGTCGGGGTCAGCACCTCGTCCAGGCATCCGAGTTCAACCAGATCTCCGGCGGCGAAGGAGACGGAGGAAGGGAACGCACCGCTCGCTATTACGGTTCCCGCTTCATCATAAGCACGGAGGATATATCCTTTATCCAGCTTGCAGGGAAGGATGCTGGCGTAAAAAGTATTATCATCCGTAACCGCCACAGACACGCTGTCACAGAGAGCGGTAGCGCCCGCAGAAACGACATCATTGCTGATAGTCAAACCAAGTTGCCCGTCATTGCTGCAAACGGCCGTTCCGTCAGCAGAGCGGAATACCAGAGTGCGGACACCGTTCGGCCCGAATGAAAAGTGCAACACCGCATTCACGCAGGAAAGTTGCTGCTCACTGCTGGTTTGGGCATTAAGCACCCCGGCGAAAACCGACGCCGGATATAATGACCCGTTCTGTTTTTGGGTCAGAGCGCCCTTCAGCGTGTAATTATTGTCCGCCGCACTCAATTCCGTGCCGCCATAAACCGCCATGACTTTCTCGCAGGAGGATTCCAGTTCGAAAGGAACTGCAACCAAACCGCCGGGAGATGAGATACCGGTCTTCCTCACAATGCCATTATCCGGATTGGCATAAAGGATAGTGTCCCCTTTTTCCCAACCAAGCGCACCTGTTTCATATACCGCCGCCTTGGTCGCCAGTTTCTTCAGGCGAAGTGCCAGGCTTTGCTGGACCAATTCGTCTTCCGGCTCGACAGGCTTCGGTTTATCTTCCTTCTCCTGGCACGAAAAGAGGAGAAGACTGGCAATAGCAAGCAGTATCGGCAACGAACGATGCATGATGGATTAATTGTTGCGTTCTATGACATAAAAGTGCGTATTGACGGCGCGCTCACCACTATGGCTCGTGTTGTTGCTGTCGTCTGAAGGATAATTGACAACATTGGTGCTGGAATCGCCCTGTCCTTTCACGCAAAGTGCGCTGGAGCCTCCGCCGTCCAGATTCAAGGCATACTGCGGATTGAAGTTCTTTACGAGGAAACGGGTCACTTCGTTTGCCGTCATGCCTTCACTCAAGTTGGTCCGCCTCCCATCGATGACAATGAACAGGACATGGTTGTTTTCCGTTTTCGCAATCACCGAACGCGGATGACGCACACCCTGGTGACGATCCGGGTTTTCATATGCCTTGGCGTTGAGCTGGGCCTCCGTCAGGTTAGGCGAGACGAAGGATATCCCTACCGGATCGAAATCATCGATCAGCATGGGCGCGCTGGTCAAAATGTTGGTCTCCTTGCTCAATATGTAAAACCGCCGGAGTTTGTAGTTGATATTTGTAAGATTCGGATCTTCGGAACTCTTGTATAAGCCCGGGAATTGCTTCTTGGCCTCAAAGGCCATACGCACATCCATATCCCCGTCCAAATAGACGGCTCCTTCCGATTTCCAGTTGGGGACACCCGTAGTGCCGATATAGTCGTTCGGCATCGACATTTTCAGACTCCCGTCCACTTTAATCACGATGGACTCCTGCTCATATCCGGCATTCATGGTTGCCAGAGCCTTGTATTGTTTGTGGATTTCCGAAGTCTTGTATCCGGGACTGTGGTACTCCAGTTTTACAGAATACTTTTCGGTACTCAAGTCTATGTCTGCGACAAAAACTCTCTGCTTTGCATTTGTTACCTCATCCAGACCGGAAAAGGCATAATATGTAATGCCTTCCTTGATTACGGTCGAGGTCCATCCGGCACCGGAAGGAGTTACGACCGGGTGCGTGGTAGGGGGATCCTCGTCTATGATTTCCGGATTATCCGGGCCCGGGTCTGGAGCAGGGACATTATGCTCACCCTTGCAGGCGAAGAGCAGAAGAAGAGATAGTGCTAATAAAAACTGGCGGATTGTTATCATTGGTGCTAAGTAAAAATCAATGTGTACTGTCTATTTGCATTATACGGGCCTCAAAAGTGTCCCGGTCGCCGATTGCAGCATTCCTCGCCTTGACACGATAATTATAAACCGTGGAAAGGGACTTACGTAAAAAAGATGCAATTGCCGAGGATTCTGTGACACCCAGCCTGATCAGGGCGAATACACGCAGTTCGTTGGACAGGGTCCCGGCCGGAAGATCCTCGCCGATACGCTTATCCGGTTCCAGCAGGGCGTTGAACTGCTCCACGAAATCCGGGAAAAGCCCCAGGAACATATTGTCGAATTCCTGATATATGACATGTCGCTCCGCGTCAATGAACTCGTTCGACCTGAGCGCAGCCTGAATGCTGGTGATATCCATTGATTTGGCCGTCACCCTAAGGTTCGAACGATATCTTTCCAGGCTGTTGATATGGTCGGAGAACATCGACATGTAGCGGCCCAGATATATGTCCTTCAGGTTATTCGTATCTTTCAATTTGACGTTCTGTTTGTTTATTATAGCATTGGCAGCCATTGTTTCCCGATGATTCCTGTTCAGGAGAACCAAGATATAAATGGTTGTCGCCAACAGTATCACCATTAGTAACAGGGCTATATTAATATGGGTTTTGTTGCGCTGCTCCTGCTTTATATATGCCGAATTGATGATAGGGAAAGATTCCGCTATTTCTTCCTGACAGATGCGGGCATCTGAACGCGCAGCATCCGCATAAGCCCGTTCCATATATCTATACGCCCTCTTGACATCACCTCGCTCGAATAGCATACGCGACACCTGAATCAGAGAACGGCTGTCACCAACGGAAGCATTCATGTCGCAGTCGGCACTGCGGACATAATACCAAAGAGCGGCATCACGGTCTTCTTTTGCCTGACTGACCCTAGCTTTCCAGTAATACAGGATAGAATAATTGCCAAGTGGCTGACCATCAACACTTATTTGGTCGTCCAACATGGCGTCCACTTCATCCAATTGCCCTTCACTGATACCAATGCTTGAAATCAGCCCGTAATAATCAATGGTTTTATCATACGTCACGCTCTGGCAAGCCTTCCGGTAATAATCCTCGTATCCGCGATACCGCTTGTTCAAGGCTTCATCCCTCGTGGTCAAGGACAGGCCGTGCCATGTGGAATACAGGGTGTGATGATAGCGGAAGACATATTTGGTGGTATTGAGATATGAAGTGTCGATTTGCTGCAGGACTTCCATTGAGTTATCATAGAGGCCCGACAAGTTATAGCGCATTGCCAGATCCAGAGCAGCATCCATCATCAGATCCGGATCCCCGCTTCGGGCCGCAAACCCCTCCTTCTTATGAACGTAGAACAGGGCGGAATCGACATCATTCTTATAATACTCATGGAAAAGGGTATCACAGATCGAATAAAGCATTCGGCTGTCCCGGCAATTGCCCAGGCGGGCCTTCATCCCGGCCAGCCTCGCCTCCCGCTTCTTCTCGATTATCGGGAAGGAGGAAATGGAATTGTCCAGACCATGGATTGCCGTCCCGACCTTGGAATCGATCTCCGCTTGATGGCCGCAGGACACCAGGCATGTACAGATACACGCCAGGATAAATGCCGTACAGCAGTGCCAGAAGAGTCGTTTCATGTGGCAGGACAAATCGTATACAATTGCAAAAGTATAAAAAAATGGGCAATCAACAGCAACCATGGCACTACTATTTATTGCACCACATTTTTAATCATATTTCTGATTATCAATAAATTGGGCTTTCAAAACCGCTACTAATGGCACATACACCCCTCTTTTCAACAATAGTTTTTCTTATTATTGTGAAAAGTTATTATAAATAAAGGTATTGAGGCGTTGAGAAGCATTAACCACATAATTGCGCTGTTTACTTGTGTTGCAGGCCTTTCTGCCTGTGCCAACTCATCTCCGATCTCCGTTGGAGATGTGCGCTGTGAGTTTTTGCACGAGCCTCTCGCAATAGATAGCACAACTCCGCATTTCAACTGGAAAATGGTGGCTAAAGGGCGCGTCGGCGAGACGGGTTCTTCCGCCTATCAGATTATCGTGGCCTCCAAACCGGAGCTGCTGGACGAGGGCCATGCGGATTTGTGGAACAGCGGCATTGTCGCAGCGTCCAATACTGTGATAGCCAAATACGAGGGCAGCGCATTGAAGCCCAACGATTTCTGCTATTGGAAAGTAAGGGTTTGGGACAGTCACAACAGGGCTTCCAAATGGAGCAGGACAGCCAGCTTCGGCATAGGCCTTTTGTCTGAATCCGACTGGGCGGAGGGCGCGCAGTTTATCGGAGTCAACCAGGACTTGAAGAAGAAAGACCTCGCCCCTATCCTCAGGTACGGTTTTACCTCATTATCACAAAAGGCAAGATATATCCTTCATGTGAATTCCCTTGGATACCACGAGGTTTACGTAAATGGACACCGGGTATCAGAATATGTTTTGACCCCCGCGGTCAGCGAGTTCGACACCCGGTCCTTGATAAACACCTACGACATTTCGGACTATATAAAAAACAGGGGGGGGTACAATGAGATTGTACTTCACACTGGAAGGGGCTGGTATTCTACCATAGATGCCGGTGTCGTAGCCGGCGGGCCCTATGTCCGGGCTCAACTCGACGCCCATACAAGCCAGGGTATTTCCACCATTGCTGTAACCAACTCTGATTGGCAATGGGCCGACAGCGGCAGGTACACATTCGGTTCATGGGGCTACAAGCGGCTTGGAGGGGAAGAAATAGACTCCCGCGTTTATGTTTCCGACTTCTCCCCCAAGGCAATCTCCAAGCTGGAATGGAAGCCGGTGGTAGTTGCCGATATCCCGGTGCACCAGGCAAGTCCCCAGATGTGTGAACGCAACAGGATTGTAGCAAAGGCGAATCCCGTAAGCGTAGTACAGGTGTCCGACAGTGTTTTCGTATATGATTTCGGCGGCAACTCCGTCGGCTTCACAACCATCGAGATGCCCGCCGTCGCAGAGGGGCAGAAGGTTGCGATACACTACGATGACGTATACCTGAAGGATGCCGCCGAATTCCACGATGGCCTGTATCAGGACTTTTTCATCGGCAACGGGAAGAAAGGCTCGTCGTTCTCCAGCAAGTTCAACTACAAAGGGTACAGATACATCAAGGTCGCAGGCCTCCCCGCCGCACTCCCTTTGAAAAAGATTACACGCAGTTCCGTAAGAACCGATTACGTCTCGGATTCCTCGTTCGAGTGTTCGGACGACGATATGAACGATATCTATCGGATGATCCACCGCACCGTGCACGAACTGACTCTCGGAGGCTATATGGTAGACTGCCCGCACATCGAGCGGCTGGGTTACGGCGGAGACGGGAACGCCTCCACCCCCACGCTGCAGACCATTGCGGACGTAGCGCCTCTCTATCTAAACTGGCTCCAGGCCTATGCAGACAGCCAGGACGAGAACGGGGATATGCCACACACCGGCCCCAACCCGTACCGTGCCGGCGGAGGTCCGTTCTGGTGCACGTTCATTATTCCCGCTTCCTGGTATGCATACGTAAATTACGGGGACAGAAGGATGATCGAGCGTTTCTATCCCAACATGTGCAAATGGATAGATTTCGCTGAAAGCAATTACAAGGATGGCCTTCTGAAGGAATGGGGGCCCAGTGTGCACCGCCATTGGTATCTGGGAGACTGGGCGACGCCTACGGGAATCAACCAGCGGGATCCGTTGTCTGTCGACCTGGTGGCTAATTGCGTTATGTCCCAGGCCTATGCCTTCATGGCGAAAATAGCCGGCGTGCTCGGAAAGGACGATGATGCCTCCGGGTTCTCCCGCAAACACAAAGAGCATAATCTCCTCATACACAAGACTTTCTATAACGAAGAAACCGGCCTCTATTCCACCGGGACGCAGATCGACATGGCTTATCCGATGCTGGTCGGGGCGACTCCTTCTTCGCTTCAGGAGAACGTCAAGGAAAGACTGTTCGAGGAAACTGCAGGCAGGTTCAGCGGCCATCTATCCGCCGGCCTGGTTGGCGTTCCGGTGCTCACCCAATGGGCAACTGCTGCCGGAGAAGCCCAGTTCATGTATGAAATGCTGAAAAAGCGCGATTATCCAGGATATCTGTATATGATCGACAATGGGGCCAACACTACCTGGGAACACTGGAACGGGCGGCGCAGCCACATCCACAACTGCTACAACGGGATTGGCACCTGGTTCTATCAGGCGCTGGCGGGAATCCGCCCGGATGAGAGTTGCCCCGGATATGCTCACGTGATAATCAAGCCACAAGCGGTTGACGGTATCGACTGGGTGAAGGCTTTCAAGAATACTCCCTATGGCAAACTGGAGGTCTTCTGGACTATGACAAACGGAACGTTTGATATCCAGGTGGATATTCCTGTCGGGAGTTCTGCCACAGTGTATTTGCCGGACGGTTCCGAGGGCATCGCCCTTGAATCCGGCAGCCACCATATTTCAACGACAATCTAACTCAATTATAATCTCTATGACAAAATTTGTTTCAAGAATGTTAGTCGCTTTGCTGGCGCTCTCCATCTCCGGATTAGCTTTCGGACAGAATGGGAAGCCGGTTACTGTGACCGTCAGTGACGACGTGGGTCCCGTAGCGGGCGCCGCCGTCACGATCAAAGGAACAACAGTCGGCGTGGTAACCGATCTTGACGGAAAAGCCGTACTGAACAATGTTCCGGCCAAAGCCGTCCTGGAGGTTTCCTGCCTTGGCTATCTGCCTCAGGAAGTCGAAGCGGCCAAATCCGCCGTCAGCGTATTCCTTCAGGTTGACTCCCAGGTCCTTGACGACGTTATCGTCATCGGTTACGGTACTGCAAAGCGTAAAGACTACACGGGATCCGTATCTTCCGTGAAGCTGCAGGATTCACCTATCGCATTGGCAAACAATCTCAACCCGCTCGAAGCCATAAAGGGTAACGTTCCCGGACTTGATGTGGGTGCTACGAACAGCGCGGGCGGAAGCCCCGGGATGCAGATCCGTGGACAGAGATCCATCTCCGGGGACAGCGATCCCCTCATCGTGGTTGACGGTGCGATTTTTATGGGCAGTATGAATGACATCAACCCTAACGATGTCGCCTCGTTCGACGTCCTCAAGGATGCGACCTCGGCCGCAGCTTTCGGTTCCCGTTCCGCCAACGGCGTTATCGTGATTACCACAAAGAAGGGCCGCAGCCAGAAACCGGTATTCACCTTCAACACCACCGGAAGCGTGCAGTATTGGAACAACAGGCCGGAGGTCATGGGCCCCGACCAGTGGATCAAGACTGTCATGGCGCGTAACAATGCGGCCGACCTGTCCTGGATGACCCCTCAGGAAAAAGCAAACATGGCTGCAGGCAAGGAAACCAACTGGTTCGACCTCGTCAGCCGCACCGGTTATGTTCAGGACCACCAGCTTTCCGTTTCCGGAGCCGGCAGCAAGATCAACTACTATCTGTCCGGAACCTACTCCCAGAACCAGGGTATCGTCGTCGGCGATGACTACAGCCGTATCTCGGTCCTGTCCAAGACCAGCGCCGATATAACGAACTGGATGCAGGTAGGCGTCGATGCTTCGTTCACGCATCAGGACTATTCCGGCGCAGGCGCAAGCCTCTCCCGGGCATATTCGGAATCCCCCTATGGCGTTTGCTTCCGCGATGAGGAACAGACCCTCCTTGAAAGGTATCCCGATGAGCAGGGAAGCGAAAACCCGCTCTGGGGTGTAATCGGCGGAACGCGTGACAATACCGATGTCAGGAACAACTTCCGCATTAACACCTACGGACTCATCAAGTGCCCCTGGATCGACGGTCTGAGCTATCGCATCAGCTATGCAGGATACCTCAAGCTGCAGAGGACCAGTGATTTCTACTATGAGTCATACTTTGTTCCCACCGGTCCTACCACCAATGAAGCCAGGTATTCTTCCAGCAAACTCGAGAGTCTGCTTTCCCAGGCTGAAGGTACAATCACCAACTATACCACCTACAGCTGGGTGTTCGATAATATCCTGAACTACAACAAGACTTTCGGCGTCCACTCTGTGGACCTTACCGCAGTAGCCACCCGTGACCGCCAGGTCTACGACTGGCTGCGCTCGTTCGGTTCCGACTTCGCGGCCAACGGCAACACTTCCCTGGGTATTTACGGATTGCAGAAGGCAACAACCCAGAAGATCACCATGGGTGGCAGCGAACGCGCCAATATCGGTTATCTTACCAGAGGTATGTACTCCTATGATGACCGCTACTTCCTCACCGCTTCGTATCGCCGTGACGGTGCCTCCGTGTTCGGCGAGAACAAGAAATGGGGCAATTACGTCGCCTTCGGCCTTGCATGGAAACTTACCAACGAGGCCTTCTTCCCCGCATCCATCAAAGACAATGTGCTTAATAACTTGAAACTCAAGGCTTCATGGGGAAGAAACGGCAATCAAAGTGTCAGTCCTTTTGCCACCTTCTCCACCATGATAAACGGTGTGGACGGCGGCACACGTTATGAATTCGGCGACTCGACCATCCTCTATGGAATTGCTGCAGATGACCTTGGAAACGCCGACCTCGGCTGGGAATCCACGACTGCAACCAACATCGGATTCGAATCAGCGTGGTTGAAGAACAGAATCTTCCTTGATATGGATGTATACGTCTCCCATACCACAGATCAGATCTTTACCAGAAAGATTCCGGTAATGATCGGCTTTGCCGGCATGAAGACGACCATGGGACAGGTTGACAACTTCGGTATCGAAGCAACTCTCAAGACCGTCAATATCCGGAAGAAAGATTTCACATGGGACACCAGCGTCATGTTCTGGATCAACAGGAACACGCTCGTTCACCTTTATGGAGAAGACACCGACGGAGATGGCAAGGAAGATGACGACGTCAGCAGCGGCCTCTTCATTGGCAAGCATCTCGGAGCCATCTACGGATATCGCCAGGACGGTATCGTGCAGATGAACGATACCGAATACAGGAACGCCAACGGCGTGGCTCCCGGCACCCCCAAGTATGTGGACATCAGCGGCAACGGAACGATCGGTCCCGAAGACCGCGAGATTCTCGGATACACTTCTCCCAACTTCCGCCTGAACATCAGCAACACCTTCACTTACAAGAATTTTGAACTATACTGCCTGCTCACCGGGACCTTCGGAGGCAATGGCTATTACCTCAAGTCCAACACCGCAGCATATATGGTATACAGTTCGATGTTCGCAAACAACGGTATATACATTCCATGGTGGACTCCCCAGAATCAGAGCAACGTTTATCCTGCCGCAACATTCGGAGGAGACGACCGCTTCCTGGGCTTGCAGAGCCGCGCTTTCGTGCGCCTGCAGGATGTCACCCTGTCGTACAATCTCCGCAACGAGAAGATCAAGTCGTTCGGCATCAACGCCCTCAAAGTCTTCCTCTCCGCGAAGAACATCATGACTCTCACCAAGTGGGAGGGTGCAGATCCCGAAACCGGAGCCGGTGTTTCATCGGGCACCTATCCTATTCTCACTTCCGTTTCCCTGGGTGCAAACATTAACTTCTAATGACCGCAGTTGATATGAAAAAGTACATTATATTGATCTTCGCATTCGTTTCCCTGATGAGCTTTTCAGGATGTAACGACGACGAGTTCCTCAAGGAGCATCCCAAGTATTTCTATACTCCGGACAATATCTTTTCCACAGCTTCCCAGGTCGATCAGGTGCTAGTCTCGTGCTATTCCCACATCCGTCAGATGTATTGCATCGAGATCAAGTACTACACATTGAACTGGAGCGGCAGCAACGGTACCGATATGTTCGACATTCCCGTGTTCCGCCGCGGTGACACTTTCAACGACTATAGCACGATCAACCCGGACATCTCCACGTTCGACACCAGCTTCAAGCAATGGTTCTATCTTGTGTCGAAGGCCAATCTCGCATTGCGCTCTGCGCAACTGGACGGCATTTACTGGGGTTCGGATAAAGAGAGGGCCTATGCTATCGCCCAGGCCAAATTCTTCCGCGCATGGGCATATCTCAACCTTGGTGAACTCTTCGGAGGCGTTCCTATCGTTGACGCCGTGGTTGATACTCCCCGCTACGATTTCGTACGCGCAACTCGCGTTGAGACTTACCAGTACGCCATCGACAATCTGGAATCCTGCCTGAACGACTTCCCTGCAACACCTCCGAGCCCTGGACGTATCGCAAAGGGGGCCGCCCAGCATGCTCTGATGGAGCTCTACATCGACAAGGGAGTCGCCCTTGAAGAAGAGGGCAAGGCAACTGAGGCAAAGGCCGCCTATGTGAAAGCGATTGAATATGGCGATGCCCTTATAGACGGCGGAGTCCACTCGCTCATGACCGAGCGCTTCGGAAAACGCAAGAACGAAGGCCCTACTTACTATTATGCCAACAACGATGCCGGACAGACCTCGGCACACACATACGCATCGGCCGGAGTCACTATCGAGGGCAATGTTTTCTGGGATATGTTCCAGGAAGGCAACACCTCATATCAGACTGGAAACAAGGAATCCATTTGGACTATCTCGGCAAACTATGACGCATGGAAGACCGAAGACGGCTCCGCAGGATTCAACTTCTCCCGCACCTATGGCCCTGTTTTCAGGGACGCCTGCTCCGGCTACTGCGATGGCAGCATGGAAGATGTGGGCGGCCATGGGGTCTGCTTCATCATGCCTACCATGTACACCCGCGACCTCATTTATCAGGGCAAGTGGGCCGACGATATGAGAAACTCCGAGGCTTGCATGCGCAGGTCCTTCATCGGGAATGTGCCCGGGAACGAGTGGTATGGCAAGGTTATCCCTTGGAGCGTGCTTTATCGCGAAGGTGGAAGCGTGGATGAGGGTAGAGGAAGGATTTTCCCCATTTCTTGCAAGATTTCCTCCGACCGCTATCCGGCAGTCGCACAAGGATCCAACAGGACCATGCTGTTCCGCGACCAGTATGCCATCAGGCTTGGCGAAAGCATCCTTCTTCGCGCGGAAGCAAAAATGCGCAATGGGGACAATGGCGGTGCCGCATCGGATATCAACCTGCTCCGCAACCGCGCAAAATGCAGCTATAAGGTTACTGCAGCGGATGTCAACCTGGACTTGATTCTCGACGAGCGGGCAAGAGAACTTGTGTATGAAGAGCATCGCTGGAACACCCTTCTCAGGATGGGCGGCACTGTTGCCGTCGACAGGATCAAGCAGTATGCATACTGGGACAACCCCAGGAATACCCTGAAAAAGAACTTCAACCTTTGGCCTATTCCCCAGAATGTGATTGACTCCAATAAGGATGCGGTCATCGAACAAAATCCCGGATGGAATTAACTATACATATTTTTATCAACCCTATTAATTATTAACAAAATGAAAAAGTATCTATTGACTATTTTGGCACTTGCCGGAGTTCTGGCAGCAGTGTCATGCAAGAAAGATGGTCCTGAGACTCCCAAGACACCCAGCGTGGTTATGAGTCTTGAAGCCTCTGTTGGCGCTGAAGCTCTTCAGCAGACCACAACTTACGATCTTCAGAGCGGACAGCAGAGGACTGTTTCTGTGAAGGCTACTGTAGGAGAAATCGGCAACTATACCCTTACTGTTGCTTTTGGTGCCGATGAGAAACTCGTCGCCGCCTACAACACCGCAAACAACAAGTCCTATGTGGTGCTTCCCGCAACTGCCTACGCATTCGATCCGCAGACAGTCACCCTTGACGCGTACAACAAAACCACTCCCGCCAGCACTCTTACCCTGACGGCTCCCGAGGTCGAGGTTGAGACTTCCTATCTCCTCCCTCTCGTAATCACAAATGTCACCGGTGCAGATTTCACCGTCGATCCCCAGGCAGACAAGTTCTACTTCGTGCTGAATGTAAAGCCTGAAGACAAGACCGGCGCCGGCACCAAGGAGAACCCCTACAGGCTTCGCACTACCGAGGACCTGCTTGGCATGGAAGAAAAGATGGTTACAGGCAATGTAATCTACTTCAAACTCGAGAACGATATCGACATGACTTCCGTTGAAAACTGGGTTCCTATCAACACTAACAACACGAACGACCTTCAGGTTTCTTTCGACGGCAACGGCAAGACCATCAAGAACCTCAAATGCACAGGCGTTGCAAATCCCGGCTTCTTCGGCGTACTTAATGGTACTATAGAGAATGTTACATTCGACGGAGCATTTATTGAGCCTACCGGAAAGGGTTCGGGTGTCGTTGCAGCTTACTGCGGTAAGGATCCTTGCAAGGGAACTATCAGAAATGTGGTTATAAAGAATTCCACCAATAACAGCAAGCAGCAGATGTCTGCTATCGTGGCTGGTCTTGGCAACGGTGCTTTGATTGAGAAAGTGTACATTGAGAATTGCTCTGTCAAAAACGAGAGCGGAAAGCCTCGTTTTACCGCATTCATTCTGGCTATTGATGATAAAGCAACATCTCCTTCGGTTATTCGCAACTGCTATGTTAAGGGTGGCGAAATCGATGGCAACCAGCAAGTGGCAGGTATCTGTGGACGTTCGATCAACGGTGTTACTATCGAGAACTGTGGCCTTTCCTCGAAGATTATCGGCAATGATGCTTGTGTTGGAGGTATCCTTGGACAGGCATCTTCATCAGTTCTTGATAAGGTTACAGGTTGTGTGGTATGGTGTACTGATATTAAAGCAACCTCCACGGCACAGGATGGTAAGTATGCTTCTGGAATAGTTATCGGTTCTATTAACACAAACGGTCCTAAGCATTTCGCCAACTGCCTTTACAGCCCGGCTGTTGATTTCGTTGATGGCCGTTACCCTGACAATACTAAAAAAGACACGGACGACATCATTTCAGATGCCTTTACTGGAAATGTAAGGACCTACTGGCATGGTAAGGCCGCTGCTACAGGCACATCCGCCGCAGCTGCTGCCAAGTCCCTCGGATGGGATGAAACCATTTGGGATCTTAGCGGCACTGAGCCGGTTCTCAAAAAATAAGGTATAAACCTCTTTCTGCTATCTTTCTGCCTGCATCGGGCAGGCAGAAAGATAGTTTTTTTAAAACAATGTGTGATTGATATATGAAACTCAAAAAAATACTTCCCATACTGCTGGTTTCCATGGTCATGGCGGGCTGCAGTCGCGACTCAATTGTGAACGAAGAACAGCTCACCAGCCCCGATGGCAACCTTTCCTTAAGTTTTTACCTTACGGAAAAGGGCGTTCCGTCGTACTCGCTGAAACATGGCGATACCGACGTTGTGCTCCCGAGTAAACTGGGATTTGTATTTCGTGGGAAATTCAGGGGCGGACGCCCCGATAACGGCCGCTGCGTAAAGGTTTACGGCCCGGATCTGGATATCCGTTCCGGCTTCAAACTTTCATCGGTCTCCCGCGACAGTTTCGACCAGACCTGGGACCCTGTATGGGGCGAGGAATCACACATACGCAACAATTACAACGAACTTGCGATCACTTTGGTGCAGGAAGATTTCGAGGCCACCAAAATGTCGCAGGAAAGGGGCTTTAAGGGAAAGGGCCATCAGAACGGAAACATGGTGATGGTAGTGCGTTTCCGCCTGTATGATGACGGCCTGGGTTTCCGCTATGAATTCCCCGCCCAGGAAGCTCTTACTTATTTTACCATCAAGGAAGAATACACCGAATTCCGTATGGCCGGAGACCATCTGGCCTGGTGGGTTCCCGGGGATGTTGAAACCCAGGAATACAACTATATGGAATGCCGTCTGTCGGAGATCCCTTCCAAAATGGAAGAGGCTACCGATTATAAAGACGCACGACAGTTTTCCAAGACCGGAGTCCAGACATCTCTTCAGATGCGCTCGGATGATGGCCTGTATATAAATATCCACGAGGCGGCCGTCGTCAATTATCCGGCCACCCATTTGGATTACAACAAGAAAAATAACAGCTTCACCACCTGGCTGTGCCCCGACGCCGAAGGCTGGAAAGGTCACATGCAAACTCCTTCCATAAGCCCCTGGCGCACCATTATGGTGGTAGACGATGCCCGCAAAGCACTTGCTTCCCGCCTTATTCTGAACTTGAATGAGCCTTGCGCCTTGAAGGATGTCTCCTGGATTCATCCGGTTAAATATATGGGCGTATGGTGGGAAATGATCACGGGCAAGAGTACCTGGTCCTACACCGATGATTTTGCGGCTGTAGAACTTGGGAAAACAGACTTTTCTTCAGCGACTCCGCACGGACGTCATGGCGCATGCAATGAAAATGTCCGAAAATATATCGATTTTGCCTCAGAGAACGGATTTGACGCAGTTTTAGTCGAAGGATGGGACCAGGGCTGGGAAGACTGGTACGGGTGCCAGAAAGACGCCGTATTTGATTTTGTGACGCCTTATCCGGATTTCGACCTGCCGGCACTTAACAGTTATGCGCATTCCCGCGGCATCCGGCTTGTGATGCATCACGAATCCTCGTCATCGACCATCAACTATGAGCGCCATCTGAACGAGGCTTTCGACCTTATGAACCGTTACGGCTACAATGCCGCAAAAACCGGGTATGTAGGAGACATCATACCTTTCGGAGAAGGGCACTATAGTCAGCCCATGGTGAACCACTACAACTACGTACTTGCAAAGGCGGCTGAAAAACACATAATGATTAATGCCCACGAGGCGGTACGTCCCTCCGGCCTTTGCCGGACCTGGCCCAACCTGATCGGGAACGAGAGTGCCAGGGGCACTGAGTACCGTGGAGGAATCAAGCCCCAGCACGTTACCATTCTCCCGTTTACCCGTCTTCAGGGCGGCCCTATGGACTACACCCCCGGCATTTTTGAAACGGATATCTCGCGGCTCAATCCGAAGTCGACCGCATACATGACCACCACGATTGCCAAGCAACTGGCGCTGTATGTAACCATGTACTCGCCGCTGCAGATGGCTGCCGATCTCCCGGAGCACTACGCAGAGCACATGGATGCTTTCCAGTTTATAAAGGATGTGGCAGTTGACTGGGAGCAGAGCCGCTACCTGATTGCAGAGCCCGGCGAGGAACTGGTTATCGCCCGTCAGGCGAAGAAAAGCAGCCTGGATCTGGCTTCCAAGGGCGTGGCATCGCTTCCCGACGGCAAGAAGAATTATGTTAACGGCGCATCCCGCTATGCAGCCGGAGATAAGGACGTCTGGTTTGTCGGAGGTGTCACGGACGAAAAGGACCGCAATGTCAGTTTCTCCCTGGATTTCTTGAAACCAGGCGCAAAATATACCGCTACTCTTTATCTCGATGCACCCGATGCTTCCGGCATCGCCGGTATCCAACCGGACGGATCCAATCCAAGCAAGCGTTATAAGATAGAGGAGCGGACAGTTTCTTCTGAAGACACCCTGAATCTTTGGATGGCTCCTTCAGGCGGCTTCGCTATTGCCATTAAAGAAAACTAGGGCCATTGAGCGCACCAGCGCGAACGGCGGGAGGATGGCAACGTTTGCGCATCTTTCGTGCGTGGAATGGCCGGTTTTACGCACGAAGGGCCTGTTTTGGAGTGTGTCGTGCGTGAAATGCCCGGTTTTACGCACGAGGAGCGTTTGCGTGGCAAAGGTTTGATGAGCGCACCAGCGCGAACGGCGGTCAGTATGTATAACGATTATTCGGAGGCCGAAGGCCGACAAGGGGGTGCTCGAGGGGCCCTCCCCTCGTTAAACAGCCGCTTGCGCATGCAAGCGCTATCTCCACGAAAAAAGGCCCTTGGCGTTAGCCTTGGGCCTTTTTGATGTGGAGATAAGGAGATTCGAACTCCTGACTTACTGCTTGCAAAGCAGGCGCTCTACCAGCTGAGCTATACCCCCGGAATACGTAGTATGTTGAAGCGAAGGTAGTTCGGAGCGAAGCGACCTCGCTATCAAGCGAGCGGCCGGGCCGTGTATTTGCGGCAGCAAATACGGAAAGGCGAAAAGGCCGGGGGAGTTTGAGGGGCTGGCCCCTCAATAATAAAAGTAGTCCCTCGCGGAGTTGAACCGCGG
>JAFZIX010000029.1 GCA_017554135.1 Bacteroidales bacterium
AGGTTTCACCGGCGGTGGTAGTTATGCGGAAGGTAGATTCGGAAGAACCAGTGACCTCCGCGACCTCCGCATCACTTTGAATTTTGACACCAACTCCGTGGCAGACACGGACGAGGGTGTCTATAACATCCGTTGAATGATAAGACGCCGGATAGGCTCGATCCCCGCGCTCGATAACAGCGGGCATTCCGGCTGCTTCGAACCATTCCACAAGTTTGGCCGGGGGGAGATTGAAAAAGGCCGGTTTCAGTAAGTTGGCGTTTGATCGGATATGGGGGCTGAAAGAGTTCCAGTCCTTCACGTTGGTGAAGTTGCAGCGGCCCTTGCCCGTGATCATTATCTTCCTCCCCGGGCGCGGCATCTTCTCCAAAAGCGTTACGGATGCATCGCTGCCCGCAGTTACCAGGGTGGACGCCGCTCCATACGCCGCCATCAGGCCGGCGGCACCTCCGCCTATGACTATGATGTCTGATTTCATCGCACAAAAAAAGGGAAAGCTTAGTACATCGCACCGCTACAACCTCTGACCCTTGCTGCATTCCTGCCCTGGGGGAGTTGGGAGGGAGCTGGTCGTGTACGACTTTCCCGTCGCAAATATAAGAAAACTTTCTTAAATACTGTCAAAAATGAGGGGGAGGATGTCGTCGACGCGATCGAACTTCCAAATGTGACCATCACCAATCATCAGCACTGACATCGGGTGTCCGCCCTTCAACTGGTACTGCGCCATCACCTGCCGGCATGCTCCGCAAGGGGTTGCGGGGGCCTTGGCAAGACGGCCCATCACGCCTCCGGCGATTGCGAGCGAAACCATCGCCTTATCCGGATAGGTGGCCCCGGCGTGGAACATCGCAGTGCGCTCCGCGCAGAGCCCGGAAGGGAACGCGGCATTCTCCTGATTCGCCCCTTGCACGATGACACCGTTGCTTAAACGCACCGCCGCCCCAACGTTGAAATGGGAATAAGGCGCGTAGGAACCCTTCATGGCATCTATAGCGGATTCTGCAAGTTCACGGTCTTCTTTTTCGAGTTCATCCAGCGAAGCATACTCGTGGAACTTGATATTGATCTCTTTTTCGGTCATAATTCAGCGTTACAGTTCCCAAATATACAAATTTTCCTGCAAATGGCCATCAAAACACGCACAAAAGGGTGTTGTTTATAATTGGTTGAAAATAAGTTTTGCTTAAAGCAAACATTCTTGCTAAATTTGGGGCCTTATTTCGGGAAATAACGAATAATTATAATATACAAACGCTTATGATTCCTTTCAAAAAGGACTACGAGAGTCCAACTACGGAGCTCATCAATCTACGCATTGAGAGCGGCATCCTCACATTATCCGGCGAGGAAAACACTATCGACGATGCTAACCTCGATAATTGGGGCAATCTTTAATCTTTTGAGCCATGAAAAAAGTATTTCTTGCATTTGTTACTGTCGCAGCAGCTGCGTTCGTAATCTCATCCTGCTCAAAAGTAGAAGAACAATCGGAACCTGCAACTGGAAATGTTAAAACTGTCACTTTCAACGCGGTTTCTACTGCAACCAAGACGACCTTTGGTGCACTTAACGGAAGTAAATTCCCTACTATCTGGACAGCCAATGATAGCGCAATCAAGATTGCTCAGAACTATTCTTCCGGTGTCGCGGCGGCCGTTACCAAAATCAGTGATGCCAAAG
Source organism: Bacteroidales bacterium (assembly GCA_017554135.1). Lineage (GTDB taxonomy): Bacteria > Bacteroidota > Bacteroidia > Bacteroidales > UBA932 > Cryptobacteroides. The sequence goes on from JAFZIX010000029.1 coordinate 1,684, forward strand.
CATCGTATAGTGCGGCAATTTCGGATGATGGAAGCGGTTCCTATACATTCTATGCAGTTAGCCCTGCAAGTTCTGTGGTGTCTGGCGTGAATGCGACTTATTATAGTTGGAACTTGCAGATTCCTACAACACAGACCCCTACTGCAAGTGGCCCGGATGAGAGTGCGATGATTCTTGCGGCAACATCTTCTACCGTAGGTACATTCCCTGCTACTGTTGATCTTAATTTTACACATCTTACTGCTTATGTCAAGATGTCCATTACCAACCTGGATCTTGAGGTGGGTGACGAAGTTGCCTCTGTTTTGGTCAGTGCTGATGCCAACATCGCGTCCAGATATTATTATTATGTCGGTGGGGCAAAAGCGGGTACTTTAGAGGAGAGCAGCGCGAGTGATGCAATCACAATTCTGACTACTTCTCCTTCGGACATTTGGTTCGCCTGTGCTCCTATGGCGGCAGGAACCAAACTCACAATTGCCGTTACCACTAAGAATTCCAAGGTATATACCAAGGAGAACATAATCACACCTGCAGCGTTGGATGCCGGTCATGTTGCTTCGTTCAATGTCAACTTCGCAGGTATTACGCCACCTGCTGACAAAGTATATAACCTGGTAACTTCTTATTCCGAAATTACCGCTGGTTCTAAAGTGATAATTGCTGCGGTTGGTTCTACCGCCTATGCAGCGGGTATCGGAACAACCAGTTCAACCTATATTAGCGCTGTTTCGCAGGCGAAGGCCGATGGCAACAGCAAGATTATTAATCCAGGTGCCACTGTAGATGTCTTCACCATTGAAGCAGGCGCGAGCGCAAATACTATTGCCTTGAACGGAACCAACGGTTACCTTTATGCAAAATCTAGTTCTGCTAACCAGATGGGCATTCAAACCACCAATAATGTAGATGGTTATTGGACGCCTACAATTACGGATTTTGAAACAGGTGCTATGTCCATAGTGGCAACCGGTAGTTCAAACCGTAATTACATGCATTTTAATAGCGACCGTTTCTCCTGCTACGCTTCTACGTCATCGGTGACTGGGCTTCAGGCCCTTTACAAACTCGAAGGCTCAGGAAGTGGTCCTTCGCTGATTAGCACATATACTGTCACATACAACGGTAATGGCAATACTGGAGGTTCTGCTCCTGCAGCTGTTGCAACACCTGGCCTGTTCACTGTTGCAGCTGCCGGCACCCTTGAAAAATCCGGTTATAACTTCAACGGTTGGAACACCGCCGCTGATGGTTCTGGTACAGGCTATGCTGCTGGTGCTTCCGCAGTTGCCACTGGCAATATTACGCTTTACGCCCAGTGGGTTGTTGCTGGTAGTGGCGGAGATTATTCAATTAATTTTGAGAGTACATCAGATGCGTATTCTGATTGGACGTTCACAAATATGACGTCGAAGCAGACAGGTTCAATTACTGCACATGGAGGTACTTACTACGGAACCACAGGCGGTAAGTCGACGGCATCTATTGTTACCAAGAATAAGGTTGCATCTCCGAATACAATTACTTTCTATGTCTCAAAGCAAAGCACAAACACCACAAGTTCTAACTGGTATGTTCAGGTTTCTGCGAACGGCTCCACTTGGACAGATGCTTTGTCGCAGTCCGCTACGTCAATGAATAAGGGTGACTGGGTTGAAGTTACCAAGGATCTTTCAACATATAGTGATGTATATGTCAGAGTTTATTATTCCGGCTCTACTGCGGTTAGGAATATCGATGACCTGACACTGACTGTTGATTAGTTTTTGGAGTTTCAAATCACAGGCTCTTTCAAGTTAATCGCCGACCCATCGGGCCGGCGATTATCTTTATTTGCAAATCAACTCCATCGCGGTGTATTGAGGGGTGAGGCCGAGGGCTTCGTAGAAGGCCCGGGCTCCCGGGTTACATTCCCATACGTGGAGGGTGATGTTGTAGAAGCCGTTTTCGGTGGCGTAGGCTTTGGCGTGTTCGAAGAGGGCCTTGCCGATGTGGCGGCCGCGGGTGGATTCATCTACGCACAGATCGTCGATGTATAGTGTTTTGAGGGGTTGCAGGCTGCCGCTGCTCTGGGTGCGGGCTATGCAGAAGGCGTATCCCAGCACTTTGCCGTCTTCTTCGTAAACGAATACCGGGGTGTTAGGATTGGCGAAAATCACCAGCAGTTCCTCGTCGGTGTATTTCTTTCCGCTTGGGCGGAAGAGGTCCGGCCGTCCTTGGTGATGGACTGCCAGAACTTGCTCCAGGAGGTGGTTGACCGCCGCCAGATCCTTCGGTTCGGCTTTACGAATAATAGCTCTCATTACTTGATGATAAGTATTTCTGCTGGATTAATTAAGGCTTTCGAAAACAAATTCACAACGGATGACAGGCCCGCTAGTGTTCTTCTCATACAGAGAGATAGATTCTGCTTTGGATTGATAAAGTTGGTTATTGCCGTGGGCGCTTATTTTGAAATACTTTTTCCCGCCCGAAGTATTAAAGATAATAAGACCGCCACCTAAAGAATGATACCCTTCCTTGTCTAGAAATGGGAGATTTGATTTGTATTTTGTATTGGTGAGGACAAGGTACATGCCATCAGAGTCTTGCTCCACCCCGTCAATATAATAACGAATGCATAGCCATTTAGCATAATATTGGTAGTATGAACTTGCACCATCAAGTTCTTCTTCACCCTCCTTCTGGTTGCACGCTACCGCCATCGGCAGCATCACCAGCGCAAACAATAGTATTCTCAGGAAAATCTTCATCTGTTCTTCTCTTGTACGAAACAAAGGTACACAAAAAAAAACAGTATCTTTGCATGTTATGAAAATCTGCGTGGGACTTTCGGGCGGAGTGGACTCCGGGGTTGCGGCGCTGCTGCTTAAGCGGCAGGGCTACGACGTGTTTGCGATGTTCATGCAGAACTGGCATGATGCGGATGCGACGCTCCACGGGGATTGCGAGTGGGAGGAGGATAAGTTCGTGGCGGAGATGACCGCACGCAAACTGGGCATCCCGTTCTATTTCGTGGATCTCAGCAAGGAGTACCGCCAGCGCGTGGTGGACTACATGTTCGACGAGTATTCCAAGGGCCGTACACCGAATCCTGACGTGCTTTGCAACCGCGAGATCAAGTTCGATGCGTTCCTTCGGGTGGCGAAGAAGATGGGGGCGGATATGGTGGCCACGGGACATTATTGCAGGAAGGAGGTCCTTCGCTGCGCTCAGGATGACAGTAAAAAAGATATTTACCGAATCCTGGAAGGTGTAGACCCTGGCAAGGACCAGAGTTACTTCCTCTGCCAACTCACACAGGAGCAACTCTCGCAGGCGATGTTCCCCGTAGGCGGCCTGCTGAAAAGCGAGGTGCGAGCCATCGCCAAGGAGGCCGAACTTCCATCCGCCGACAAAAAGGACTCGCAGGGCATCTGTTTCGTGGGAAAGGTAGATTTGCCCACATTCCTCCAGCAAAAACTCAAATCGGTGGAGGGCGATGTGGTCGAGGTTTTCCCTGCATTCTACGATTCCAACCCCCTCTATCAGCGCCAGCGCCGGATTGTTGCCTCCCTGCTGAAAGATGGCTTCGAGGGCCCTCTGCCCATGATTTCCCACTATATTTCGGAGGATAAGGCCACGCCGGTGGTGGATGCGCATCCCTTCGATCCCGCGAAGGTCGAGGCCTGCGGCGATGAGGATCTCCGCACACTTGCGACCCCTATCACTTACGAGGGTATCCGCTTTGAAACCGAGACCTACCGCTCCGGCAAAAAGCATGTCAAGAAGACGCGCTGGAAAGAGAATCCCTTCGGCAAGATGGCAGGCCGCCACGAAGGCGCGCAGTTCTACACCATCGGCCAGCGGAAAGGCTTGAACATCGGCGGGCATAAAGACTCCATCTTCGTAATTGCCACCGACATCGCGCGTAATATTATATATGTAGGGGAGGGGCACACGCATCCCGGGCTCTCGCGGCTGTGTCTGCGGGTGGCGCCGGAAGAACTGCACTGGATTCGCCCGGACCTTGAAATGGCGGTAGGCGAGTCGCGCAGGTATCGCGTGCGCATCCGCTATCGTCAGCCTCTGCAGGACGCAACTCTTCTACGCCGCGCCGATGGCATGTATATATTGTTTGACAACGCCCAGCGCGGCATCACCCCCGGCCAGTTTGCCGTGTGGTACGC
>JAFZIX010000305.1 GCA_017554135.1 Bacteroidales bacterium
GAGAGAGTCACTCAGGGCATATCCCTTCATGTTTTCATTGTCTTCGCTGCCGGCAAAGAGTTGCACGACTGCGCCAGGTTCGGGGGAGGAGGTCTGTGCATCTACGATGCGGCCTGTGACCCTGTTCTGGGAAAAAGCAGCCAAGTTGCTGAGAATCAGTACAATACTAACTAGAATCTTTTTTGTCATAACTTCTAAACAATAGTGTATTAGTTTACTATCACACTGCAAAGGTAAACACTTTTTTTTATTATGCAAATATAATTCCAAGAAATGTCGATTATTTATTTATTTTTGTGGTTTAAATGCTGCAGAAACAGAAATCATTCCTCAAGAACTGGATGCTGCCGCTGGCGATGACCACCGGTGCGCTTATTTATCTGATCTTGCATTACGTGCCTTCCTTCAATGAGGACGGCTATATGTCCGTGGCCCGCACCCTGCAGCCGGTGCTGGTGAGTGTGATGCTGTTTCTTCAACTAAACACGGTGGCTCCCACCGATTTGAAGTTCCATAAGTGGCACTTCATCCTGATAGCAGTGCAGGCGCTGCTATTTGCTGTATTCGCATTTATCGCGGCCGGGACCACCTCCGGGGGAGGGCGTATACTGCTGGAGAGTGCGATGCTCTGTTTCATCTGCCCAACTGCCGCGGCCGCAGGGGTGATTACTTCCAAGATCGGCGGCAGCCTGCCTGGCATAATGACGTATACGGTGCTGTCGGATACTCTGGCATCATTGCTGATTCCGCTGATGATACCTATGGTGCATCCGGCTGTGGACATGGGTTTCCTGGCGGCATTCTGGGCCATTATAAAGAGGGTGTTCTCCATCCTGGTGCTGCCGTGCGTGCTGGCATGGCTGATCCGCTATCTGCTTCCCGGTGTGCAGCGCTGGCTGGCAAAATACGTTGGCTGGGCATTCTATGTCTGGTCCGTGGGGCTCGTCCTTGCCCTTTCTCTGGCCACCGGGGCTCTGGTGAATAGCGGCATTGGTCTGGTCGTGGCGCTGGGTATCGCTCTGATTTCCCTGGTATGCTGCCTCTTCCAGTTCTGGCTCGGGCGCCGGGTAGCACGCGGTTATGGCCGTGTTGAATCCATCACCGCAGGGCAGGCGCTTGGCCAGAAGAATACCGGGTTCATCATATGGCTGGGGCTCAGTTACATGACTCCGGTCACATCGGTCGCCGGCGGCTTGTATGCCATCTGGCATAATCTGGTCAACTCATACGAACTATATAAATCAAGGAAAAACGTCTGATGCTTGGAAGGAAGTGGCATATCATTCTGCTGGCATTGCTCCTGCCGTTAACTCTGTCTGCGCAGACAGGGGAGGCGGCCGACAGCCCTTCCATGCTCTATCGCGGGCGTGTAGCGCGCAGGTATCAGAGGGTGTTCAACGGCACACCGTATTGGGACACCCTGTCTTTCAAGAAGGGAAAGGTCTTTTATAACGGAATCCTGTATAACGATGTCTTGGTCCGCGTAGATGCTGCGGAGCAGAAACTTGTCGTCCAGGAGAATCCGAAGATATCACCGGTGAACCCGGATGAACGCCAGATATCCTGGGCAACGCGAGGGAAAGACTTGTTCGTGAACCTTAACTATCAGGGCATTGCGGCAAAGAATGGGTTCTATTTACTTGTATCCGATTCCACTCCTGCCATATTCAGGAGGGTAGATAAAAAACTGCTCAAAGGCACCGACAACCATAACGGATCTAAAATCGGCTACATCGATCCGGATTACAACTCCGATTTTGTAGATTACTACCATTATCAGGAATCCTGGTGGATGCTGGATGGCGGTGAACTGGTGAAAATGCGCCGGAGAAAAGCCTTGAAACTTGCCGCTTCCAGAAAGCCGGATGGCGGTTTCTCCGCATCACTGGCAGGATGGCATCCCGTCGAGGGCACAAGCGTGGAACTGTCCGATCCTTCTGTAAAAAGGCCTCATACCATATTCGGAGACGGCCTGCCTCTGGGTTACTTCGAAGAACAATATGATGTGACCTTATTATCCGAGGATCAGGAGGCTAAATATAAGAACAAGGTATATGTGGTCGGAAGCGGGGCGTCTTCTAAAGGAGCAAAAGCCACGATAGAGGGTATAATCACCGACGAAGAAGGCCTTGCGCTTGCCGGGGTTGTGGTTGTGGACGGTAATACCGGTGCATATGCGACCTCTGATTCCCGCGGCCGCTATAAATTGACATTGCCGAAAGGAGAAACAAACATATCCTTCACCGATGTCGAAAAAGAAAACCAGACTCTCAACGTTATTCTATATGGGGACGGGGGCTTGAACGTGGTGCTCCACGAACGGACCACGATGCTGGACGAGGCTATGATCTCTGCGGAAAGCATGCGCCAGCACCGTAGTTCCGACCTCGGTGTGGAGCGCATCAGCGCCAAAACCATGACAAAGATTCCTACCGTATTCGGCGAGGGAGACCTTCTCAAGGTGGTGATGACAATCCCCGGTGTGCAGACCGTAGGGGAGGCCTCTGCGGGCTACAACGTGCGAGGCGGCAGCATGGATCAGAACCTGATTCTGTTCAACGGCAACACCATTTATTATCCCACGCATTTCTTCGGCATCAACTCGGTTTTCAATCCGGACCTGATAGAAAGCGTAGAACTCTACAAAGGCAGTATCCCCGCAGAATTCGGCGGCAGGGTCAGTTCCGTACTGGATGTCCGGAGCAAGCAGGGGGATGCATCCAGCGTAAAGGGATCTGCGGGGCTTGGTGTCATTACGAGCCGCCTCCATATGGAGGGGCCTTTGGCCAGATGGAAGAATGGAGGGGCTACGACATTCAATCTCGGTGCACGCCTGTCGTATTCCGACTGGATATTGAAAATGCTCCCTGCCGAAAGCGCGTTCCACGGAGGAGGAGCCGGGTTCTACGATGCCAATCTGGGTATTACCCACAAGGCGGATGAGCGGAATACCATACAACTTTTCGGGTATATGTCCTCCGACCGTTTCGCCTTCGGTGCGGATACGACTTTCCGCTACGGAAACGCGAATACCTCGCTGCACTGGCAGCACAATGGCGACAAAATATCCTTCCGGGCTTCCGCCGGCTTCGACAACTACAGTAACAAGGTGGAAGAATGCGGTTTCTATACAGAGGCATATACCTTGACTACCGGAATCAATCAGGCATTCGCCCGTTTTGCCCTGAAGCAGGTTTTCTCCGAGTCTCATACCTTCAGTTATGGAGGAGAGGCCGTCCTGTTTATGCTGGACAGGGGAAAACGCAGGCCCCTTGGGGAAAGATCCAAGGTGATTGCGGCCGACCTTCCGCGTGAAGATGCCCTACAGCCGGCCGTTTATTTTTCGGATCGCTGGTCTCCGGGCCCGAAACTCTCGGTAGACAGCGGCCTGCGGCTGAGTTGCTTCACCGGGAACAACTGTTTCTATTTTTATCCTGACGTGAGGCTGTCCGGCCGATATTCAATCACCCCGGTGCTCTCCGTAAAGGGAGGGTTCAATACCCTTTCGCAGAACATCCATCTGGTTTCGAACACGACGACCATCTCCCCGATGGATACCTGGAAACTGTCGGATAAGGAAATCCTCCCCACAAGTGGCTGGCAGGGCACTTCCGGCGTCTATTGGACGGTAGCAAGGGGCAGGGTGGATCTGAGCGCCGATGTTTACTACAAGCAGACGCGGAATCAGTTGGATTATGGTCCTTATGCGCAACTGGTTATGAATGAGCATATTGCCGATGACCTCGTGCGCACCAGGGGGAAGGCTTATGGTGTGGAATTGATGGTAAAGAAGAGCGTGGGACACCTGAATGGCTGGCTGGCCTATACCTGGTCCCGTTCCTTCTTGAA
>JAFZIX010000306.1 GCA_017554135.1 Bacteroidales bacterium
GGCGGCCGAGCATGGGGATGAGGATGTGAGCGTCGGCAGCGGCGCGCCAGACGGGCGTAAGGCCGGTCGCCTCGGTGCCCATCACCAGCGCTGTGCCGGTGCGCATGTCCACGTCGTAGTAGGGGGATGAATCCTGCAGTTGGGCGGTGAGGATGCGGATTCCGCGGGCCTTCAGGAAGGCGATGGCTTCCTCCGAGGAGCAGCATACAACGGGCACGGTGAAGACTGCTCCGATGCTGGCGCGGATAAGGTTGGGGTTGTAGAGGTCCGTGAGCGGATCGCAGATGATGACGGCGTCCGCCCCGGCAGCATCGGCACTGCGCAGCACCGCCCCCAGGTTTCCCGGTTTCTCCACCCCTTCCAGCACCATCACCAGCGGATTCTCCTTTAGTTTCAGATCCTCCAGCCCCAGGTACTTCGCCTTCACCTCCGCAATTATCCCCTCCGTTCCCTCGCGGTAGGCCACCTTAGCATATAACTCTTTGGACAAATGAAAAGTTCTACTTGAATAGATTCCTTCGCTTCGCTCGGAATGACAATAGAGAGAGGAATGACAGTTGTACAAATCCGGACAGATAAACACCGCCTCAAGGGCGAACCCCGCCGCAACGCAATGCTCCAACTCGCGGCGGCCTTCCACCACGAAAACCCCCTCCTCGCGGCGCAAACGCGACTTCTCCTGAAGCGCAATCAAACGCTTCAGTTTGGGATTCTGGGCAGATGTGATAACCTCCGGAATCATTCGTACTCGATAACTACTTTGACGAGTTTATATCTGCTGACCATGCCGGTTTCGCTTGTTTCGTGCGAACGGGTGCGGGAATTATAGGCAAGATACCTTTCTCCGTTGATAAACACAAAACCCGGGCAGGCAAGTGCCCAGTGCTCATCGGCCTCAACCCAGCGGTTCAACTCGCAAGGGAACTCGCGCACGAAAGGTCCGTCCACCAGATAGCACCTGAAAAAGCAGGCGTCGGTAGTGCCGCCATGGGTGTTATAATAGGTAGGGAACAGCAGGTCATAGCGCTTGTCCACCTTGCACGCTGCGTTATTATAGAGGAAATCTCCCGCCAGTATCTCGGTATCACTCACCTGCTCTCCCCTCTTGTTGAATTCAGCCACGGTCATGCGGCGGTTCTTGTAGTGCTCCTGGGTAATCCTGGAATAAAGTTTCCAGCGATTGCCCCGCGTGACCATCACATTCTGGGTGTCATGGATTTTGTCGTAGAGCATCTTCCTGTCAGTAAACTCTATGCCGTCCTTTGACTTCCAGAGGAATACTCCACGCTCCCAACTCTTTTCACCTATCCACTGGCAGCCGACCATACGGTAGGGATACTCCTTGTCCTTGACCATGAACACCGACTGCTCGATCACGGTATCCATAACCTTGCACTTCAACTCATAATGGAAGCCGTCGGTGGACTCGGCCAAATACAGGTTCTGACTCCGCTCGTTCTCGGCTATTCCGTCTATCGGATTGCCGGAAAAGTACATCCTGTAGGTCCCGTCCGGCAATTGGATGATATTATAGTAGTTGATCAGTTCCATCCCGAAGTCCGCATTCGTTGCAAACTCTATCGGGGCTTCAGGGAAACTGACGCCGATTATGGTCTTCTTGCCGCAAGCGCAGAAAGCCACGGCTAAAAGGCATAGAAGTGCTATCCTTTTCATTCGCTCGGAATGACAGGGGTGTCGGCCTTTTCTTCCTTCTTCAGGGCCTTTTCGGGCTTCATCTGGGGGAAGAAGAGAACATCCTGGATGGCGGTCTGGCCGGTCATGAACATGGTGAGGCGGTCGATTCCCATTCCGAGGCCGGAGGTGGGAGGCATGCCGTATTCGAGGGCGCGCACGAAGTCATAGTCGATGAACATCGCCTCGTCGTCGCCCTTGCTCTTCAAGCGGGCCTGCTCCTCGAAGCGCTCCAACTGGTCGATTGGATCGTTCAGCTCGGAATATGCGTTCGCCAGTTCCTTGCCGCAGACGAAGAGTTCGAAGCGCTCGGTGAGGGCAGGATTGCTGCGATGGCGCTTGGTGAGCGGCGACATCTCTACCGGATAATCTATGATGAAGGTAGGCTGGATAAGGTTCTTTTCGGCATATTCACCGAAGATGGCATCGATCAGTTTGCCCTTGCCCATCGAGGGTTCGACCTCGACATTCAGTTTCTTGCAGGTGGCGCGGAGTTCGGCCTCGTCCATCCCGCTCACATCCACTCCGGCGTATTCCTTGATGGCGTCGAGTATAGGCAGACGGCGATATTCTCCGCCGAAATCCACCTCGTTCTCCCCTATCTTCACCTTCGTTGTGCCATTCACGACCACTGCTATCTTCTGGAGCATCTTCTCCACGAAATCCATCATCCAGATGTAGTCCTTGTAGGCCACGTAGATCTCCATGCAGGTGAACTCCGGGTTGTGAGTCTTGTCCATGCCCTCGTTGCGAAAGTCCTTCGCGAACTCGTAGACTCCGTTGAAGCCGCCCACGATGAGGCGCTTGAGGTAGAGTTCGTTGGCTATGCGCAGGTACAGGGGGATGTCCAGGGCGTTATGATGGGTGATGAAGGGGCGTGCCGTTGCTCCACCGGGGATGCTCTGGAGGATGGGGGTTTCCACCTCGAGGCAGCCGGCGGCGTTGAAGTACTCGCGCATGGTGGCCACGATCTTGGCGCGCTTGATGAAGGTGTCCTTCACCTGCGGGTTCACGATGAGGTCCACATAGCGCTGGCGGTAGCGGAGTTCGGGATCGGTGAAGGCGTCATGCACCACGCCGTCCACTTCCTTCACAATGGGAAGCACGCGCAGGCTCTTGCTGAGTACGGTGAGTTCCTTTTCGTGGATGCTGAGTTGGCCGGTCTGGGTGATGAAGGCGTAGCCCTTGATTCCCACAACGTCGCCGATATCGAGCAGTTTCTTCCAGACGGTGTTGTACATGGTCTTGTCCTCGTCCGGGCAGATTTCGTCGCGCTTGACATATATCTGGATGCGGCCGGTCTCGTCCTGGAGTTCGCCGAAGGATGCGGCGCCCATTATGCGGCGGCTCATTATGCGGCCGGCGAGGCATACGTCGGCGAAATTACCCTTTTCGGGGTCGTAGTTCTCGGCGATGTTCTTCGTGCTTTCGTTTACGGGATATAATGCAGCCGGATAGGGCTCGATGCCAAGTTCACGCAATTTCGCAAGGGATTCCCTGCGTATCAGTTCCTGTTCGCTGTACTCGATGTTTGCCATTTTATTATAATTTGCCTGCAAATATAATAATTCCGTGCGTAAAAACCGGGTTTTCACGCACGGAAGGTATCAAAAACAAGGTGTCGTGCGTAAAACAGGCGTTTTCACGCACGGCCACCTAATTACCATGTTAGAAACTGACCTTCAGGGACATTCCGGCGGCGGGCGTCAGGGACGAACCACTCGGAGTGGCCGCGGTGGGAGCGAAGGAGAAGTAAGGCTCCAGGCCGACGTTCACGGAAGCCTGCCTTCCATACATGTCCTGATAGTACATATTCTTCACCTTGGCAATCTTTCCCGCATCGATGCAGGCCCAAATGCTGGTTGTCAGAGTACCAGCCAGACCAACGAGAACCCCGGTAAGATGCTTCTTGGCAGCGTCCCTGTCGGTGAAACCAGTCACTGTGCCATTCTCATCAACGACAAGATACGGCTTGAGACCATCCCAGGAATCGCGAACAACCGAAATGCAAATAGCATCAGCCCCGACGAAGATGAATCCACGCCCAACTTCACCCATCATAATCTGGCCAAGGCCAGGGGTAAAGAAAGTGAAGAATTTAGTCCAACCGACACGATAAGGATCGATTGCCTGCTGCACATACTCCTTGGTATCGTACATTCCCTTAAGATCCTTGTACTTCATCCCAGGAGCAACCTGGGCGTTTGCAGATGCCAGTGCTACCAGCGCCACAACTGCGGAAATCAAAAACTTTTTCATATCAAATAACTTCGCTATTTAAGACGTTTTACGCGGCGCAAAGTTACACAATAATCTAATACTACAGTTCTATCGGCTTATACTTCGGCACGAGACTCTTCATGATGCTCCAGGCAAGGAGATAGGCGATGCCGCAGAAGCAGAACATGATGAAGTAGCCGGCAGGTTTGCCGCTGAAGCCGAGGAAGGTGAATGCGTCGCCCATGTTCTCGGAATAGGTGAACAGGCGTCCTGCTATCTTCTGGATAAACATGGAACCTACGCCTCCAGCCATGGCGCCGATACCGGTCACGGTCGCAATTGCGCTCTTCGGGAACATATCGCCGATGGTGGAGAACAGGTTTGCGCTCCAGGCCTGATGCCCGGCGGCCGCAAGGCCGATCAGGATTGCCGGAATCCAGGCTGAATTGAACTTCATTCCCAGAGGCTGCGCGAGCAGTGCGCAGAGAGGGAAGAATGCGAAAATCAGCATGGCCAGCATGCGTCCGGGATAAGGGTGCATTCCTCTCTTCTCAACGAAGATCTTAGGTAGATATCCGCCACCGATGGACACCACCGTCACGATCAGATAGAGGGTGAAGATGAGCCACTGCCCAAGCGGAGTAGTGACGGGAGCGTTGAACTGATTGCTGAAATAGGAAGGGGCCCAGAAAAGGAAGAACCACCACACGCCGTCGGTGAAAAACTTGCCGGTGATGAACTGCCAGGTCTGCTTGAAGGAGAAGCATTTCCAGAGGGAGATCTGCTTTTCGGGGGATTCCCGGTCAGGGCCGGGAATGACGGCAGCGTCATGGCCGACCTGATCGGCCATCTCCGCATCATCCTGATGGATGTAGGCAAGTTCCGCCTCATTCACATGCTTGCTCTTCTCCGGTTTCTCGTACATGAAGGCCCAGAAGAACATCCAGATGAAACCGAGGGCACCGATGATGATGAACGCCATCTCCCAGCCGAACTTCATGGCCAGCGGGGGGATGCATAGGGGTGCCGCGAGGGCGCCCACGGATGCACCGGCGTTGAAGATGGAGGTGGCAAACGCACGGTCCTTCTTCGGGAAGTATTCGGCGGTAACCTTGATTGCCGCAGGGAAGTTTCCTGCCTCACCGAGAGCCAGTATGCCACGGCAGAGGAGGAATAGATAAACGGATGTGGTAGATATGGCCAGCGCCACGTTGGAAGCCACCTCCATCCCCTTCAGGGCGGCGATGTTCTCACCCACGATGAGGCTCGTAGCCCAGCCGCAGGCGGCATGCAGGCAGGCGCCCGCAGACCATACTCCGATGGCAATGAGATAGCCCTTCTTCGTGCCCATCCAGTCCACGAACTTGCCGGCGAAGAGGCAGGCGATTGCGTAGAAGATGGAGAAGAATGCGGTAATCGTTCCGTAATTGTCGTCAGTCCAGTGGAACTCAGGCTTGATAAAGTTCTCGTAGGTCAGCGACAGCACCTGGCGGTCGAGATAGTTGACGGTGGTCGCCACAAAAAGCAGCGAGCACAGCCACCAGCGCCAATTGGTCATCAGTTTGCTTTGTGTATTACTCATATAAAACTATTGTTTCCTTAATCCCTCAAAGATAAGAATTATCTTTTAATTATTTCTTTTCCGGTCTTACTAGATTACAATAAATGATGTATATTTTTGTGAATAATATGGATATGGAGATTCCGAGGGGAAACAGCCGGGAAGACACCAAAGCCCGGAGACAAATCATAAAAGCGTATTATAATAAATGGTTTTCGGCCAACCCTGATCAGGTGGTTCGGAACAAAGCGCTACACGCAGATATCCACGTTAAGTACTCTTCCATGAACGAGACTTCCGGACGTGCTTCTGCATCGTATGAGTCAACCATGGCAGTGTTTCATCTGTCCGATATATTAGAAAAGGCAACGGTTACAAGTATTGTTGCACCAAAACCAAGAGATAACAATCAGAAAGCCTTTTCCAAAATTTACAAGATGAAGTATGGGAAATACAAACTCGTCGTTGGTCTACAGAAATCAACTGGGCATCTTGTACAATACTATGTGGGAGGTGGGGATAAAAAATAAAAGCCGCCAGGCAGCGACTTTAGAATGAGGCTCGAATCAAGTAGTCTTGAAAGGGTTGTCATCCCTTAAGCGAATCCCCTTCAACGAATCCTGCTGCAAAGGTACAAATTCTTTATGAAATTGCAACTTTTTTCAGACGCGTAAATATGCACGTACTTTGATAAGCGTAAGTAATCTTTTACCAAAAATCGAGCTCTGGATGCTAAAAATGGTAAAAAACCACCCGAATCAGGTGGTTTTTTACCAAAAAGTGCCTTGTATGGCCGTTTTCTGGTTAAACAATTAAAACGGTTAGCGGAAAACGCTTTGCGAACCGGCTATCCCCTTACGCTTTTCACGATTTCCAGTGCATCGCGGCAGAGGGTGGTGATGCGGGGCCAGTCGGAGGCGGCGATGGCGTCTTTGGGGAAGAGGTTGGAGCCCATGCCGACGCAGAAGACGCCGGCTTTGAACCAGGCTTCGAGGTTCTCCCGCTCGGGTTTGACCCCGCCCGTGACCATCAACTGGCTCCAGGGCATCGGGGCCTTCAGGCCCTTGATGAACTTGGGCCCCAGCACGTCGCCGGGGAAGACCTTGCA
>JAFZIX010000307.1 GCA_017554135.1 Bacteroidales bacterium
AAATGGTGGAATCCGGCAAGTGCCTGGCGCGCGAGAACGTCACCATCGTCTACAACCCCAACTGGAACAAGGGCGTCGTGGGCATCGTGGCATCCCGCCTGGTGGAGGCCTACTACAAGCCCACGGTGGTGCTCACCAGCAGCAACGGATTCGTCACCGGATCCGCCCGCAGCGCCGGCAAATTCGACCTCTACGCCGCCATCGAGAGTTGCGCGGATCTGATGGAGAACTTCGGCGGGCACACCTATGCCGCCGGCCTCACCCTGACCGAAGACCGCCTGCCGGAATTCGCCGCCCGCATGGACAAGTTCGTGGGCGAGCACATTACGGCGGATATGCTCACGCCGGTGGTGGACATCGACTCCGAGTTGAACTTCGCGCAGATCACCCCCAAGTTCTTCCGCATCCTCAAGCAATTCCAGCCCTTCGGCCCCGGCAACCATAACCCCATCTTCATGACCCGCAACGTCTATGACGCAGGCGACGGCCGCAAGGTGGGCGCGGGCGGAGCGCATATGAAACTGGACCTGATCCAGGAAGACCAGCCCTACCACAAGGTGCCGGCCATCGCATTCAACCTTGCCGACTACTATGAATATGTGAAGGAAGGCAATCCGGTGGATGTCTGCTACGCCATCGTGGAGAACTACTTCGCCGGCAACACCTTCACCCAGCTGCGCATCCGCGACATGCGCAAGGGGGAGGATATAATATGAGGCCGGAAGACGAGATATTCTGCCTTAAAGAACTTTCCCGCGGGAATAAATCAGCCTTCGAATGGCTGTTCATGACGTGGCATGCGCGCCTCGTCGGTTTCCTGTCGCGCCTGATAGGGGATGACAATACGGCCTATGATTATGCGCAGGATATCTTTTTCGATATCTGGAAGCAGCGGAAAAAATTCTCGGAAGTGGAGTCTTTTTCCGCATATCTTTTCCAGATGGCAAGGTTCAAGGTGTATAACCATTTCGACAAAGTGGCCGTGAAATCCAGGTTCAAGGGAGAAATGGCCGCCAGGGCTGCTATCGTCACGCCTACCAGGGAGCAGGACCTCTTCGCTTCGGAAACGGAAAGCCAGATCTGGGAAGCCGTCCGCCATCTGCCTGCCAGGCGCCGCAAGGTGTTCATTATGAGCAGGATGCAGGGTTTTTCCAACGATGAAATCGCAAAAGAACTTGGAATTGACAAGCGCACGGTGGAAAACCACATCACAAGCGCCCTGTCATCATTAAGAAAAATAGTCAAATAATTTTTGTGCGTTTCCGGCCCCATAGTTTACAACTATGTGAATTATGGACAATAACACTAATCAGGAAAAGTTTTTGCAAGATCAGTTTTCACTGGAAAAATTGTGGAATGAAAGCAACGGAGAGGCGGGGCCCAGGTCGTTCCGGGAACTTGTCCTCCTGGGTAACAAGATAGACAGGGCCGAGAGACGGAGACACATCCGCAGTGTGATAGCAGGCGTTTTTGCCGTGGCGGCATCGCTGGCGGCAGTATGTCTCGCCACCTTCTCTATTACCCGCAAGAACTACGCAAAATCCCCCCTGGAATATACCCAGAGCCTGGTCGCCGAGTATGGCCAGACTTCCAATATCACACTTTCGGATGGCACGCAGGTGCATCTTAACGCAGGATCGACCCTGCTATATCCGGAGAACTTCACCGAAGGCAAACGCATAGTCTTCCTGACGGGAGAGGCCAATTTCAATGTGGCCAGGGATCCCGAAAGGCCCTTCATAGTGAAGTCTTCCCACATGGATGTGCGTGCCCTTGGAACCATGTTCTGCGTGCAGTCCTACGCGGGCGAACGCACCGTGCGCGCTACCCTCAGCGAAGGCAAGGTTGAGGTGACCATCCCCTCCATCGAGAAGTCTTACATCCTCGAGCCCGACAGCCAGCTCATCTTCTCTCCCTCCGATAGGGAGGTGTCCCTGGCCCGGGTGGATGCGAAGAAGGTCCTCGGCTGGGAGGAAGGATACCTGACGTTCAGCAACGCTTCCTTCCCTGAAATCGCCTCCGTGCTCGAAAGGCGATTCAACGTGTCTATCAGTTACAATGCGGAGAACATGAAGCGGAACGCGCTCAACGTGCGTTTTATGCCGGACGAAGGCCTGGACGACATCCTCGGTGTGCTGTCGCTTCTCATCCCCGGCTCCGGTTATAAAAAGGATGGGGACAGGATTTACTGGAGATTCTAAAACAACAATCAATTTTAATAACTGTTAACCAAATGAAAAAAACCATTTTGACAGCATTATTCTGTTGCTTGCTGTGCATTGTTTCAAGTGCGCAGAATCAACGGGTAAAAATGCCTGGCAACCAGATGACAGTCGCCCAGTTGTTCCGGGAGGTAGAAACCCAGACCGGAATGTCCGTGGACTTCGACGCGACCAAGGTCGATGTGTCAAAATCCGTTTCGGTGCCCTCCGGAACGGTCAGCATCAAGGACCTTGCCGATGTCCTGGAGAAAGCAGGTTATTCCTGCGTCATCAGCGGTTCCCACATAGTCGTGGGCAATAAGCCGCCAAAGCAGGATTCCGGGGTGAAGGGTGTCGTCGTGGATTCCAAAGGCGAGCCCATAATGGGCGTGGGTGTTATAATAAAAGGCACCTCAACCGGCACGGTGACCGGCCTGGACGGATCTTTCTCCATCAAGGCTCCCGCCGATGCAATCCTTGAACTGGCCTCTATCGGTTACAAGAACAAGGAAGTGCCGGTGGCAGGACGCGGTTCCATCAACATCATCCTCGAAGAGGACCTTCTCTTCATCGAAGACGCGGTGGTCGTGGGTTACGGCGTGCAGAAGAAGGAAAACCTCACGGGCGCAGTTTCCGTAGTTACCTCCAAAGCCATCGAGAAACGTTCAGCCGCCAACCTGGGTAATATCCTCCAGGGTACGGTGCCCGGAATGACGATAACATCTGCTTCCGGCCGCCCCGGACAGAGCGTATCGCTTAACATCCGCGGTTGGAACTCCATCAACAGCGGTTCCCCGCTCGTGCT
>JAFZIX010000308.1 GCA_017554135.1 Bacteroidales bacterium
CCGATGCAACCCCCATCCCTACCCTTCTCTACTTCAAGGATTGCAAGAACATCCAACTCGTGAAGTTCCTGTATCGCAATCCCGCCACCCCCGGCAAGTTCTACGAGGCGGAGAACAGCGAGGTCGTTGTTGACGGTTGCTTCACCGATACCCGCGACTAGCAGTTCCCTGTCATTCCGAGCGAAGCGAAGGAATCTCTATGAAAAGAATCTTACTATTGTGTGCGCTGCTTTTGGCAGCGCTACACGTTTCAGGGGCAGAGTTCGGGCGTGCGAAATGGATTTCGCGAGCATACGCCGCCGGCACTGGCAACACCTGGATGGCCTTCCAGAAGAAGGTGGATCTGAATTGCGTGCCTGCGGAACTGCCCGCCAGGATAGCGGCCGACAGCAAGTACTGGCTGTGGATCAACGGCGAAATGGTGGTGTTCGAGGGCGGCCTAAAACGCGGCCCGGCCCCCGGCGACGGCTACTACGACACAGTCGACATCGCCCCCTGGCTGCACCCGGGCCAGAACGTCATCTCCATCCTCGTATGGTACTTTGGCCGCAACGGCTTCAGCCACATGAGCAGCGGCATGCCGGCAATGCTTTTCGAGGCCCATGGCGGAGGCGTGGATATCCACTCCGATGCCAGTTGGGATGCCTGCGAGCATTTCGCATACGGCACTGCATCCGGCAAGGCCCCGAACTACCGCCTCAGCGAGAGCAGCGTCTGCTACGATGCGCGCAAGTTCAACCCCGACTGGTTCAAGGGCGGCCCCAGAAAGATGGGCAGCGCCTTCGAAATCGCCATCGAACCCGGGCAACCGCCGTTCGGGAAGATGGTCCCCCGCCCCATCCCCCTTTGGAAAGACTACGGGCTGAGGGATTATGAAGATGTCCGCCGCAGCGGGGATACCCTCATCTGCCGGCTCCCCTACAACGCGCAGTTCTCTCCCTGGATGGAGTTGGATGCGCCCGCCGGCAAGACGGTGCGGCTGGTGACTGACCACGATGCCGTCGGCACCGAAAAATGCGTGCACGGCGAATACATCACCCGTGAGGGTCATCAAGCCTACGAGCACCTCCCCTGGATGAACGGGGAATATATGTATTACATTGTGCCCGAGGGAGTTACGGTCAGCAAGGTACAGTTCCGCGAGACCGGCTACGACACTGCGTTCTCCGGCTGGTTCCGCTGCGACGATCCCCTGCTGAACGAATACTGGCAGAAGGCACAGCGCACCCTCTATGTCTGCATGCGCGATACCTGGATGGATTGCCCGGACCGCGAACGTGCGCAGTGGATTGGCGATGAAGTGCATGAGCAAATGGAGGCATTCTACGCCCTCAGTCCTTCTTCCTGGTTCCTGGCGCGCAAGGGTTTCCTGGAATTCGCCAACTGGGCAGCGCCTGACGGTGGTCTCTATGCTCCCGTGCCCTGCTCTAACTGGTATAAAGAACTTGCGCAGCAGAGCCTTGCCGCAGCCGGCTGGTTCGGCTTCCGGGACTACTGGTTCTACTGCAACGACGACTTCTTCATCCACGAAGTATATCCTGCCTTGAACAAGTATCTGCACAAGACCTGGCAGGTGGACGACAACGATCTGCCGGTGGAGCGCACGAATGGCTGGAACTGGGCTGATGCCGGGCGCGATATCGACAAGACCGCACTACTGCATCCCTGGTACTATCTGGCCTTGAAAGGCGAGCAGGCCTTCGCCGGAGAACTTGGGAAGATAGATGACGTGGGTGCGGACGAAGGCATGATGGACCGCCTGAAGGAGTCCTACAACCGCCTCTACTGGACGGGCACTTGCTACAAGACTCCGGGCTACGAGGGCCCCGCGGATGACCGCGTGCAGGCTCTGGCCGTAGTGTCAGGACTGGCCGGGCCGGACAAATATCCTGCTATCCTGAAAGTGCTGGACGAGCGCCGCGAGGCCGAGACCTACTTCATGCGCTATGTACTTGATGCATACTACATTATGGGTCGGCCGGACAAGGCTCTGGAGCGCCTCCGCGAGTATATCCCGCAGGTGATGAAGGAGGATTACAGCACGCTCTGGGAGCATCGTGGCCACAAGAACTCCAGCAATCACGCCTGGAGCGGCCACGGCATCATCATTATGAGTCAGCGCATTGCCGGCATCGAGCCGCTTAAGCCCGGGTTCAGGGAGTTCGCGGTGAGGCCGCAGATGGCGTCCCTAAAGCATGTCGAGTGCGGCCTGGAGACCTCCTACGGCACCATCTCTGTCGTCCTCGACCGCAAAGGCAAGCGCATCAACGCCTCCATCACCGTCCCTCCCGGCACCACCGCCGTCGTCACCGACCCCCGCGGCCGCCAGCAGCGCCTGCCTGCCGGCACGCACAAAGTAACGCTATAGCCTGCAGGCCTTGACAATCAAGTAGTTACAAGAAGTCGTCTGGTGCAAATGTACCAGACGACTTTCAGTAAGTTGTTGATAATCAATTAATATAAAACCACGGGGCCGATGAGGCCGGCGGGTTTGAGGGGGGTGTTTCGGCGAAGGACGAAGCGCTGGACGATGCGGTTATCCTTCAGGGTCTGCAGATAATTACTCATCAAAGTCGTAACTTTCACTTCGATGTTGTTGTCGCCGGTTTTAAGCAGGCCGGTGACATCCAGCACCGCATCCCCGTACCAATGAAGGCCAGCAGGCTTGCCGTTGATGGTCACTTCCGCAATGTAGCCGACCTTGCCGAGATTCAAATACTTTGGCAGAGAACCGGCAGGCACATTGAAAGAAGCCGTATATGTGGCTACACCCATGAAGTTCTTGTA
>JAFZIX010000309.1 GCA_017554135.1 Bacteroidales bacterium
AAGAGGCTGTAGCCGCGGCGTGGATCAGAAGCGCCGTAAACTATGCGACTGACCTGGCTCCAGTTGAGGGCTGCGGCGCACATCGGGCAGGGTTCTACCGTGACATATAACGTGCAGTCCTGCAGGTACTTGCCGCCGAGAGATTCGGTGGCGGCGGTGATGGCTATCATCTCCGCATGGGCCGTGGCGTCGTGCAGGCGCTCCACCATATTGTGTCCCTTGCCTATGATGCGCCCTTTGCATACAACCACTGCGCCGATAGGAATCTCTTCCTCGGCCAGAGCCGCCTTCGCCTCGGCAAGCGCCTCGCGCATGAATCTTTCGTCGTTATTCACGTATGGTCTTCTTTATGAATTCTACTTCCCCCTCGCTATACGGAGTGCCGTCCAGATGGAAGATATCATGGAACCAAACCTCGGGCTCATCGTACTCCCAGGGAATGGACTCTCCGTTCTCATCCACCTTGTTCCAGGGGAAGTTGAAATTGCATTTGCCAGCCGTCAGGCCGAAATTGATGGCCCCCACGTTGTATTTCTTGAACAGTGGCAGAATCTCCTGGAAAGTGGAAACAGGACGCCGCATATACTCCGTGCAAACTATTGGACGGTTGTAGGGCAGCAGGATCTTTATCATCTGCTCCGTGACCTCCGGGCCATAGTAACTGTGGAACGAGATTACGTCGCTGTTTTCCATCAGGAATGTGGACTCGTGGAAAGAACTGCTCTTGGACCCCGGAGGCACCATCAGGGGAGCGGTCAGCGGCTGGGTGGGCCTGCATTCCCTCGCCCACTTGAACGTCGCTGCCATCAGCGGAACGCTGCTGGTGACCCCTCTGCGGAGGTGCTCGGGCTCATTGTAAAGGCACCAAATCAGCACGCGGTCATCCTTGCGGAACGCCTTGATCACGCCCTTTACCATCTTCTCGAGTTCTGGCCATTTGGCGGGATCGTTCACATACTCCGCTCCGGGGTTCATCACCCATGCGGAGTTATGCACGCCCTTGAACGGGCCGGGCTGCTTGCCCAGTTTCGGGTCGTGCAGTTTGCCGCCGTTGGTCCAGAAGGTCGGCAGGGCCTTGATGCCGTGCTTGTCGCAGATGCCCAGGAACTGGTCGAAGCGCTCGATGAAGCCCTTAGGGTCGTCGGCATATACCAGGAAAGAGAGGAATACCCTCACGGTGTTGAACCCGAGATCCTCTGCCATGGCAAGTTCCCTGTCCATGGTTTCAGGGTCGAAACTCTCCGCCTGCCACATCTCGATCTGGTTGATGGCGGTCGCGGTGATGTAGTTGCATCCCACGATCCATCCTTTATCCTCTGCCCACTTATTGGCTTTTTCCTCGCTCCAGCGGTTATAATCTACGCGACCGCATGCGGCCAGAACCATTACGGTAACAAACAGCAATATCCTTTTCATATCTTCACAAAGATAGGAAATATAGATTAAAAAGTTCTTATATTTGTATACTTAACTAAAACCGATTTCATCAATGGCTCGTTTTATGGATCCGCCCAAGCCGAAGGCGCAAATCCCGGCAGAGAAAGTAGATAAGGAATACAAAGCAATGCGTCTCAAGGTTTTCCTTGGGGCATTCCTTGGTTACGCAGCATATTATCTGGTGAGAAAGAACCTCTCGCTCGCAGCCCCGGACATGATCAACGACGGGATACTGGATGCGGGAAAAGTCGGTCTGGCAATGTCCGCCGTCTCGATCGCTTATGCATTCAGCAAGTTCGTCATGGGCAGCGTCTCCGACCGTTCCGACGCCCGTAAGTTCCTGGTCGTCGGCCTCGTGCTCTCCGCCTTGGTAATGATGTCTGTCGGCCTGATTCCTTTCGGGACCAACACGGCCATCAATACCGTGATCATCTTCATTCTGATGCTCATTGTGGGCTGGCTCAGCGGATTCGGATGGCCTCCATGCGGCCGAATAATGGCGCACTGGTTCAGCCAGAATGAACGAAGTTTCAAGATGAGTATCTGGAACGTTTCCCACACCATCGGTTCCTTCTCCCTCGGCTTCCTCGCCATTGCCGGCGTGGCTCTTGCCGCAGACCTTGGCGTTGCGCAGACCTGGAGGGGCAACTTCGTGTTCCCTGCCATCATAGCCCTGGTAATCTGCCTCTTCTGCTGGTGGGCGATACGCGACACGCCGGAATCCTGCGGACTTCCTTCCGTAGGTGACTGGAGGAACGACCATAGCGGCGTCAAGTCCAAGGGCGCAGCCGGCGAGAAGCTTCCCTTCAAGGTGCTCTTCGTGGATTATGTGCTGAAGAATAAACTCCTGTGGGTGGTCGCCATCTCCAACGTGGCTGTCTATATGGTCCGCTATGGCATCGGTGACTGGGCTCCTACCTATCTCCAGGCTAAGGGAATCATGACTGCCGCTGAAAGCAAGGTCGCCTTCTCCGTGCATAATATAGTCGGCGCGGTTGGCACCATCGCCTGCGGCTGGGCAACCTCCAAGTTCTTCAAAGGCCGTTGCGCCCCTATGAACGTCATCTGCATGTTCCTTTGCGGAATCGGCGTGCTGCTTTACTGGATGGTGGGTGCCGGCATACTCGAGGTCAATCCTTCCGCTCAGAAGGTTCTGGTGTATGTCGCCCTCTGCCTCATCGGATTCTTCATTTACGGCCCCGTGGCGCTGACCGGCGTTCAGGCCTTGAATCTGGTTCCTAAGAACGCTGCGGGCACTGCCGCCGGTTTCGTGGGACTCTTCGGATACCTCATCGGCGATGCAGTCTGCTCCAAGATCGTGGTCGG
>JAFZIX010000003.1 GCA_017554135.1 Bacteroidales bacterium
ACTTCCGGATCGCCGATTCGAGCACCATGAGCGCGTTCTCCGGCTTTCTTGCCGTCGTCGCGTCCTACTCCAATCCACTTGCTCTTGGAAAGCAGGTCGGCATAATACTTCAACTGGTCATAGGTAGCCTCCTGGAGGCATACCAGGTCGGCGGCAGTGTCTTCAAGCATCATAGAAGCTGCTACGTAACGGAAAGCCCAGGAATTGGATCCGTCAGTATCGTTCTCGCCACGGATGTTGAAGGACATCACGGAAACTCCCGCTGTGCTCTGAGCCATTGCCGAAACGGCCAGCAATGCCGCTGAAAGGGCTGTCATTATCCATTTCATACGGCAAAGATATAAATATTATTGCTACTTTTGCCTAAACCACAATACGCGATTCATGGCAGGTGACAGCTTTTCAGATATCGGCAAGATAGAAGCAATTGAAAGACTCTATTCAGGCACTCCCTTCAAACCGTGCCACTCCCCCTCTTTCGAGACTCCGGCAAAAGGGGCGCAGATAACCAGCGCCTCCAGGGTACTCCTTGAAGGGATTGACTTCGACCTCGTATACTTCCCTCTCAAGCATCTGGGATACAAGGCTGTCCTCAGCGTCTGCGGAGAACTCTACGCGCGTATGTCCCATCCGCGCACGCTCTCCGTAATCCTGGGCCTGTCAGCCAAGCTGGATTTCCCCCAGGTTAAGGATATCTGGGAAGGCATCTCCACCGCTGCCAAAGAGAACGGCTTCAAGGACGTGGACCTGGATCTGGTTCCGTCGCAGAACGGCCTCACAATAAGTGTAAACGCAACAGGGGAGACCCCAATCCTGAACGCCAAACGCCGCAGCCCCGCCAAGAGCAAGGACCTTATCTGCGTGTCCGGCCGCCTCGGAGCCGCCTATATGGGCCTCAGGGTGCTCCAAAGGGAAAAACGATTCTTCGAGAGCGGAGGCGAAGTAAGCCTGGAAGCCAGCAGGATGCTGGTCCAGGCCTACCTGAAGCCGGAGCTCAACCCCAGCATCGTCTCTCAGCTGGAAGAGGCCGAAATCTACCCTTCTCACGGATACTTCTTGACCCGCGGTCTCGCGGACGCCGTAAAACGGCTTTCCCGCGACAGCGGCCTGGGCGTAAAGATCTACGCGGCTATGATTCCTTTCGAAGGGAACACCTTCCAGAGGGGCAAGGAAATGGACATCGACCCTATTTCTGCAGCGATGAACGGAGGGGACGACTACCAACTTCTGTTCACCATCCCCATCCTGAGCCTTGACAAGTTCCGCAAGGACTTCCAGACCTTCGACATCATCGGCCACCTGGCCCTCCCCGAGGCCGGAACCGTCCTAGTCACCCCCGAAGGCCTCGAAATGCCCGTCACCGCCCAGGGCTGGTCAG
Source organism: Bacteroidales bacterium (assembly GCA_017554135.1). Lineage (GTDB taxonomy): Bacteria > Bacteroidota > Bacteroidia > Bacteroidales > UBA932 > Cryptobacteroides. The sequence continues at coordinate 1,379 of JAFZIX010000003.1, forward strand.
ATTAGAGATTCACAAAAGGACGTATTCCATATTTTTTGGGCATTAACCCGAAAAGCATTATATTAGGAGTATGAAACGGATTGTCTTTTTGCCAATTTTGTTAATGCTCTCTTTTGTTGTGGCCTCCTGCGGCCGGTATTCAGCCGGTCGCGAACAATTACGCGACATAGCTTCATATGCAGATGCCTCTCCGGACAGCGCACGAGTCTCTCTTGAACGGATGAACCGGCGTCTTCTTGTGACCCGCTCCTTAAGGGCTCGGCATGCTTTGCTCTATTCTCAGGCAATGGACCGTACAAATAATCTCATTAAAGATGACTCCATTGCAACGGTTGCAGTTAATTACTATCAACGGTTCGGCAAACCTCAGGATCGTTTCGTTGCTCTTTATTATCGTGGGAGAGTCTATGAGAATGCGAAAGACTATTCCTCTGCCATTCAGGATTATATTACGGCAGAAGCCATCAAATCCGATAAAGTATCACCAAGATACCGGGCATCTGCAGCACTTCATAGATTTATTCTATATTTCAATCAAGAGGATATAAGCCATGCCGAGATAGCTGCATTGGATGCTATCAAATATACCAAAGATGCCAACTGGACATCCAATTATGCAACCAGTTTATTGGATTTGGCGAAAGTATCGGCTGTTAATAGACAGTTCGCTCGTGCGGATAGTTGTCGTCAAGAGATAGAGCCCCTTATGGAGCAGTTGAGTTTACCCATTTGGCTTGGAGTGAAAGAATATGATATTTGGAGGCAAGTGTTTTTTAGCGAAACCAATAAAGAATCCTTGGAAAAAACTGTTGATAGTATCCTTGAACGATGTGGAAACGAACCTACGCTTGTACCTTGGAGTTCTATTTCTCTTGCTTATCAAAAGATGGGTAATTTTGAATTAGCTTTGACATCCCTTGAGCACTATCACAAATTTCAGTCAGATGATTTTCAATTTCCATTGAAGTATTATTCCAACCTGAGTTCTATTCTTGATAGCCTAGGAAATGACAGTGAAAGCAAAGTTGCATATAAGCAGTTCATTGCTTTATCTGATTCTGCCCATACATCAATGCTCTCCCAACAGGTTTCCACACTTGAGGAAAGACATCAGGAGCAGGTAAAGGCTATGCGCCTTCGCCAGAGTGCAGCAATACTATGCTTGATTACTCTTTCCATCATTTGCATCGGAGTTCCTACCTTATATCGGCGCAAAAAAAGACATACCCAATTGCTTGCAATGTACGATAACCTTCAAGCAGAACTCTCTTCATTGAAAGAGATTCAGTCAAATCAAGAGGATATGAGCAAAGAAGCGGTGTCAATATTAGGCCAGCGAATTACCGCCCTGAGCCGTTTCCTTTCCAACGAAACACCGGAATCTCTGGAACAGGTATCATCTCAATTGGAGACCCTGACAGAAAACCGCCGGGAATTACTGGATACAATAGGTATGCTTTACGCCGTATACCAT
>JAFZIX010000030.1 GCA_017554135.1 Bacteroidales bacterium
GAAGTATGAGCCTAAGTTCACTGCTTGGCATTCTGATGTAGGCGTATTTGCCCTCTTTCGACATGAGCTGTGCGCTTGTTCCTGCCGAACGCACGAGTTTTGCGCCGCATCCGGGCTGAAGCAGGCAGATGTTCCGCTTGATTTCCGTAAGGTGCTGGTGCGTAAATACTTTATAAGTAGAGATATTGTCGCTTCTCCAACTGAAATGGGTGGTGGCGGCTGGCTTGACACCTGCTCCCGTGGAGCCGGTGATGGCAGTTATCGCAACGTCGCCGGCAAGCAGGCCGTTCGCTGCAAAGGGGAGCAGCCCCAGTTGTATTGCGGTGGCGAAGCATCCGGGATTGGCAATCTTGGATGCGCCCTTTATCTTATTTCTCTGCCATTCTGGAAGGCCGTACACGTAGCCATTGCTCTCATCCCTGAAATCCTGGGCCAGATCCACTATTTTAAGCCCTTCAGGGCAGGGGTGCGATGCCCAGAACTCCTGGCTCTTGCCATGGGCGGAGCATAGGAAGAGCACGTCGATGGTGGAGAGATCGATACTGTCGGTAAAACATATGTCAGTGTCTCCGAACAGACCTTCATGAACTTCGTACAGGTGCTTCCCGGCACTGCTTTCGGAATGCACGAAACCCAGTTCCACTTCCGGGTGATTGACCAGGATGCGGATGAGTTCTCCGGCAGTGTACCCGGCGCCGCCTATAATGCCTGCCTTAATCATTTTCAAACTCCTTTTGATGTGCTCCGTAATACACTCTCAGCGGGGTGGAGAGCAGTTTTATGAAACCTTTGGCCTCTTCTGCGGTCCAGCCTTTCTGGCTCTCGCCGTATTCTCCCAGCTTGGATGCCACGAGGTCATCGGGGGAGTCGACTCCGACGGTGGAGAAGGACCAGGGCCTGAGTTCCAGCGTGACGGTGCCGTTCACATTCCGCTGGCTGCTTTCCAGCATGGCCTCAATGTCCCGCATCACGGGCTCGAGATACTGGCTTTCGTGGAGGAACATCCCGTACCAGTTGGCCACCTGGTCTTTCCAGTACTGCTGCCATTTGCTGAGGGTGAATTTCTCCAGGAACTTGTGCGCTGCGATGATGAGCATCGGGGCTGCCGCTTCGAAACCTACGCGGCCCTTGATGCCGATGATGGTGTCTCCCACGTGCATGTCGCGCCCTATGCCATAGGCGGCCCCTATCTCTTCTACGGCCTGTATCGCCTGGATCTTATCCTCATATGCCTTGCCGTTCACCGAGCAGAGTTCGCCCTTGCAGAAGCCGAGCGAAAGAATCTCCGGACCGGTCTTGGTGATCTGCTTGAGGTAGGCGCTTTCCGGCAGGCCCTGTTTGGAATCGAGGATTTCTCCTCCGCAGATGGAGGTGCCCCAAATGCCCACGTTGTAGGAGTATTTGAGTTTTGCGAAATCGGCATTGAAGCCGTTCGCGTTGAGGTAGTCCACCTCTTCCTTGCGGGAGATGTTGCCGTCGCGGGTGAGGGTGATGATTTCCATCTCCGGGCACATCACCAGGAAGGTCATGTCGAAGCGGACCTGATCGTTGCCGGCACCGGTAGAACCGTGCGCGATGGCATCCGCCCCTATCTCCTTGGCATATTTTGCAATCGCAATGCCCTGAAAGATGCGCTCGGAAGATACCGAAATGGGATAGGTGCCGTTACGCAGCACATTCCCGTAAACCATATACTTCAGGCTCTTCTCGTAATACTCGGCGGTCACGTCCAGGGTGACATACTGCTTTGCGCCCAGTTTGTAGGCGTTTTCTTCGTTTTGCTTCAACTGCGCGGCGGAAAAACCTCCCGTATTCGCGCAGGCCGCATAAACCTCGTATCCCTTCTCCTTGGCGAGATACATTACCGTATAGGAGGTATCAAGGCCTCCGCTATACGCTACCACAACCTTTTTCATTATTCTCCGGGATGATGAATTTCCAAATGCTCTTTAGGATCGAAGAGGAGGCCGGTGCAGAGGCATAGCCTGTACTCGTTGCGGGTGAGAATATCAAAATTCCTGCAGCCCTCGCAGCCTTTCCAGAACTCAGGATCGTCGGTCAGTTCGGCGAAAGGAACCGGCCGGAATCCGAATTCATAGTTCATCTTCATAACGGCAGCGCCGGTGGTGATGGAAAAGATCTTGGCATCGGGGAAAAGCGTGCGGGAGAGAATGAAAGTCTGCTCCTTAATGCGTTTAGCCAGGCCAAGCCCGCGGAATTTGTGAGCCACGATAAGGCCGGAGTTGGCCACGAAACTCTTGCCTCCCCAACTTTCGATGTAGGAAAAACCGGCGAATTCTCCGTTTTCCGCGAGTGCGATGACCGCTTTTCCTGCGAGCATCTTTTCCTGAATATACTCGGGAGAACGGTTGGCAATACCGGTTTTGCGTTCAAGCGATGAAATGTAAATTTCATTGCAGATGTCTTCTGCGTACTTAAGATGGCTTTCATCAGCCACGAATACATTGATTTCCATTGTGTTTTTTATCTGGCTGCGGTTGTCGGGCCGGATACATAATATCCCTAATGGCAAGACAAACCGAGATTGTCAATTGCAATTATTGAAGGGAAATTCTGTAGGAATCTTGTATGTGTAGAATTTCCGAAGGTATTTGGGAGGGTTCTACGCCTCCTACCTTCGGGCTCGCTTGCCGGTGTTATGAGAATACACTGCTGACATACAACTGCAAATAAAAGAAAAGATTTCCTTATTTGCAAACTTTCTTGTGCCAGATGAAGAATAAAAGCAGGGAAATTATGAATGTGGAGCAGCCGATCCATGCATTCAGGCTGGCCGGCAGTTGCAGTCCGGTCTTGTCGATGCAGATGAAAGTCAGGCTCACAGCACTCATGAAAGCCGCCGGAATCAGGGAGATCAGATATGCGCAGCCTTTCTTGTTCCGGACAAGATAGACGGTGACAGTCCAGAGCGTGAACACTGCGAGAGTCTGATTGGCCCAACCGAAGTAGCGCCAGATTATGTTGAAGCCGTCTGCGTGCGCCACGTTGAACCAGAGAAGTACGGATGCGGCAACGAAGAGGGGAATGCCGATGAACAGGCGGTTGCGAATGGGTTTCTGGTCGAATTTGATAAAGTCCGCGACTATCAGTCTGGCGCTGCGGAAGGCGGTGTCGCCGCTGGTGATGGGCGCTGCCACCACACCGAGAATGGCCAGGATGCCGCCGAGGAGTCCGAGCCAGGAGCGGGACACCTTTGTCACCACTGCCGGGGCTGCAGCGGTAATGTCGGATCCGACCTCTGCGGCGCCGCCGTCAAAGAAGAAATATGATGCCACCGCGGCCCAGATCAGTGCCACCAGACCCTCGGTTATCATCGAACCGTAGAATACGGGCCTGCCGAGTTTCTCGTTCTTCAGGCATCTTGCCATAAGCGGGCTCTGGGTGGCGTAGAAGCCGCTTATAGCACCGCAGGCGATGGTTATGAAGAGGCAGGGGAAGATGGGCTGGCCGAGCACGCCGACCGAGGGGCCGCGGTTGCCGAGGCCGTCCCATAGTTCGGGAATGGAGGGCCATTTGATGAAAAGGCAGACCATCAGCGCCGCGGCCATGAACAGAAGGGCGAAGGCGAACAGGGGATAAATCCTGCCGATGATCTTGTCTATAGGAAGCAGAGTGGCTATGATGTAGTAAATGAAGATAATACCAACCCAAAGCATTATCGCGCCGCGGGAGCCGTCACCGGCCAGACCTCCCAGGATGAGTGCAGGGCTGTAAACGAACACCGCACCCACGAGCAGAAGCAGCAGCAGGGAGAAGACCAGCATTACCTTTTTGGTGCCGTCCCCGAGATAATTGCCGACCAGTTCGGGCAGGCCGGCGCCACCGTGCCGCACGGACAGCATTCCGGAAAGATAATCATGCACCGCTCCGGCAAAAATGCAGCCCAGAACTATCCAGAGATAGGATGCCGGGCCGAACTTTGCTCCCATTATGGCACCGAAGATGGGGCCCGTGCCGGCAATATTCAGGAACTGGATCATGAATACCTTCCAGGTGGGCATCGGGATGAAATCGACGCCGTCGGCCTTGCTGACCGCGGGTGTTTCCCGCTTGGGATCGGGCCCGAATACTCTATCTACAAAAGCGCCGTAAAGCACATAACCCAGAATCAGGGCAAGAATGCAGAGGATAAACGAGAGCATAGTTAATAGTTTTGCAAAGCAAAAATACGAAATAATTGCTAAATTTGAAGATTATATGGGTAAACTGTACGACGAACTGACCAAGGACTACCGTTTCAAGGAGGGGCTGAAGACTTGCATCAATTGCGGAACATGTACCGCAATCTGCCCTGCGGCGGAGTTCTACAAATACGATCCCCGCAAGATAGTGGATACTGTGCAGCGGAAAGACGAGGAAGGCATACTTGAACTTTTGAAAAGCGAAACTATCTGGTACTGTGGCGAATGCATGTCCTGCGTAACCCGCTGCCCGCGCAAGAACGGGGCCGGGCTTGTAGTGATGGCCCTGCGCAATCTCTCTACGAAACTGGGGTATTTCACCGAGTCTGAAAAGGGACGCCAGTTGTATCCTCTCACCAAAGTGCTGACTACCAACGTCTTGAAATTGGGCTATTGCGTGCATCCTTCCACCTACAAATACGAAGATCATCCCGAATCAGGGCCTGTGTTCGAATGGGTTCTGAACAATAAAGAGGATGTCTACGCCCGCCTGGGGGCAAATTACGGCCGCCAGGGCGAGGGGGCCCTCCGTGCGATTCCCCAGGAGGATCTGGATGAACTCCAGGCCATCTTCGACGAAACCGGCGCCACCGAGCGCATCAATCTTGTGGAGGAATGCTCCCGCAAGAAGGCGGCGGAGATGGGCATGACCATGGAAGAATATACCAAATACACCTTCGAGCATTGCTCCAGAGGACATTTCAATAATGAGGAGGGCGCGATATGATTTACCAGGGCAAGCAGAAAATCTGGTCGGACTACCAGAAAGAGATTCCGGACAACCATTGGTTTTACGTGCGCAGTTGCATCCGGCAGAGTTTCTTCCCGGCATCGGAGTATTATTTCCTGAAGATCTGCAGGGATATGCTGGGGCGGGATATCTTTGAATCCAAACACCACACCACCTGCGGCGGAATAGCCTATCATGCAGACACCATCCCACAGGAGACGGCCATGACTATCGTGGCACGCCAGTTCGCCCTGATGACGGAGGCAGGCTATAAGAATCTGGTCACATCCTGCATCACATCCTTCGGAAACTATACAGAGATACTCGAAACCTGGCGCGAATTCCCCGAACTCGAGGCACGCATCCGCGAGAAACTCTGGAAGGCCTGCCGCCGTGAGTTTGAGAAGCCTGAGTACGTGGCGCACGCCAGCGACCTTGTCTATAAACTACGGGAAGAGATAGCCGCAAATGCCAGATTCAAACTGGTGGACAAGGCCACGGGCGAACCGTTGAGGATTGTGGAGCACATAGGCTGCCACTATTCCAAGATGTTCCCTCACAAAGGAGTGGGCGGTGCCGAATACCCCTGCGTTCTCAGCGGAATGGCGGAGGCCTGGGGAGGGAAGGTGATAGATTATCCAGAGCGCAGGCATTGATGCGTCTTCGGCTTCCGGCAGTATCTGGTCAAGGCCAACAGGGGTTATTCCATATCTAATACCCATAAGAAATTCGAATCGATGGAACCCTATCATCCGGACATGATCATCACCAACTGCCCAGGATGTCCCTTCTTCCTGGACCGCTGGCAGTATGTGATTGCAGAGCAGGAAGGCAAGACCTATGGCGAAAACGGCAACGGTATTCCCGTGCTTACCTATGAGGAACTGGCCGGGCTGGTGCTGGGCATCGATCCCTGGGATCTTGGTCTCCAGGTCCATCAGGTGGGCCCCGAGCCGCTTCTGGACAAGATGGGAGTGCCTTACGACCCTGCGAAGAAGTATCTTGGCGTTGACGAAAAGGAACTGAAAAAGCCGGGGCTCCCGACAGTCTTGAAGTGCTGTTAAGCCTTCCTGCCATTCTGAAATCTTCTTACTGTCATTCTGAAATCTTCTTACTGTCATTCTGAACGAAGTGAAAGAATCTATATGAACAACAAAATACTAATAGTCGGCGGCGGCATCGCCGGAATGGAAACGGCCAGGCAACTGAAAGCCCTTGGCCTGAATCCAGTGATAGTGGAGAAAAGCAGTTCACTGGGCGGTCACGTGGCACAGTGGCACTGCCTGTTCCCCGATATGACCCCGTCGCGCAAGGTGCTGGAACCCTATGATGAGGCCCTGAAGGATGTTGAGATCCTGCTCGAAACAGAGATATCCTCCATCAACCGTCTCCAGAAAGATTATTCCGTAGTTCTCAGCAACGGACGCACCCTGAACTGCAGTGCGGTGGTATTCGCCACGGGCTTCAGGCTTTTCGAGGCCGAGAGGAAAGAGGAATACGGCTATGGGATCTATGACCATGTCATCACCAACAAAGATCTGGAGGCCTGGTTCAACACCCGCAGCGACGAGCGTGTGCCTGCGAAACCATCCGCAATAGGATTCGTGCATTGCGTCGGCTCCAGGGACCTCAAGGCCGGCAATACCCAGTGCTCGAAAGTCTGCTGCATCACCGCCATCAAACAGGCAATAGAACTCAAGGAGCAGTTCCCCAATTCGGAAATCTACTGCTTCTACATGGATCTTCGCCTCTTCGGCAAGAAATACGAAGACTTCTACATCAATGCCCAGCGCGACTTCGGCATCCACTTCATCCGCGGGCGCGTTTCCGAGGTATGCGAGACCATAGACGGCCGCGTGCAGGTGAAGGCGGAAGATACCCTGGTGGGCAAGCCTGTGAAAGTTAAACTCGACCTGCTGGTGTTGATGTCCGGCATAGTCTGCAATAAGGAGAATCAGGCTCTGGCCCACTCCGTGCAGATGCCTGTGGATGACGACGGCTTCTTCCGGAGCAAGGATAATATCATCTCCATTACCGAGGCGGACCGTGCAGGCCTGTTTTACGCAGGCACGTGCACCGGCCCGAAGACGGTTCCCGAGACGGTGGCAGAGGCGAGAAGCGCCGCCCTGAATGTGTATAACTATCTGAAAGGGAGGAAGTAATGGATTTTGGATTCGGACTGACTCCCAGTTCTGCCATAGAACTTGATGCCCTGGACAACGGCCTCTTCGAAAAGTTGTGCCGTATAGAGCCGGGAGCCCGCACCTGCATCGCCTGCGGCTGCTGCACCGCCACCTGCACGGCCTCCGGCTATTCGGGAATGAGCGTGCGGAAATTGTTGCTGGACCTTCAGCGCGGCCGCAACCAGGAGGTGGAGCAGATGCTGTCCCACTGCATGCTTTGCGGCAAATGCACCATGGTCTGTCCCCGTGGAATCAACACCAGGCGCGTGATCCTTACGGTGTGCCGCCTTTATGATAATGTGGAGGGTGAGTTATGATTGAGAGAGTCGCATCCGGATTCCATCCCTTCGTGCTTCCCTTCCTCTTCGGGATGCTCTTTGTGCTGGGATACTGCCTTTTCGGCATCATCCGCATACTGGTGCAACTCCCGCACGAAGACCGGCGTAAGTTCATCATCTCGCTGGTAACCCCGAAGACTGCCTGGAAGAATGTCAAGGACATCTTCCTGAACTGCCTGATTCACGTGAAACTCTGGCAGCGCAACAGGACCCTGGGATACATGCACTCCAGCATCGCCTTCGGCTGGTTCATGCTGATTGTGC
>JAFZIX010000310.1 GCA_017554135.1 Bacteroidales bacterium
ATCAAGCTCGCCGCGGGCGATGTGGAGACGCTGGTGCAGATATTCGACGATATCGTGTTTGGAGTGTTGGGCCTGCGCGACGAAGAGGCGGCCGAGGCGGGTTCCGGGAAGATTGTGAGCGGGCTGATGGATATGGTGCTGGCGGAGCGCGCGAAGGCGAAGGCCGCCAAGGACTGGGCCGCGTCGGATGCGATCCGCGATGCGCTGAAGGCGCTGGGGATCACCGTGAAGGACACCAAGGACGGCGTGGAGTGGACGATAGAATGAAATTTATCAGTTGGAACGTGAACGGCCTGCGGGCTGTGGCAGGCAAAGGCTTCGCGGATATCTTCGCGGAGTTTGATGCCGATTTCTTCTGCATACAGGAGACCAAGCTGCAGGAGGGCCAGGTAGACCTGGAATTCCTCGGATACACCTCTTATTGGGATTATGCCGATAAGAAGGGCTACTCCGGAACCGCCATCTGGGCAAAGCACGAGCCGCTGTCCGTCCGCCGCGGCATCGGGGTGGACGAACACGACCACGAGGGCCGCGCCGTGACGCTGGAATATCCTGATTTCTACCTGGTTAACACCTACGTGCCGAACTCGCAGGACGGCCTGCGCCGGCTGGACTACCGCATGCGCTGGGAGGATGATTTCCGCGCTTATGTGAGCGGGCTGGCGGCTCGCAAGGGCGTGATCATCTGCGGAGATATGAACGTGGCGCACGAGCCTATCGACCTGAAAAACCCCAACACCAACCACTTCAATGCCGGCTTTACCGACGAGGAGCGCGGCAAGATGACGGAATTGCTGGCAGCCGGCTTCACCGACAGTTGGCGCTCGCAGCACCCCGGCGAGGCGAAGTACTCATGGTGGAGTTACCGCATGGCCGCCCGCGAAAGGAACGTCGGCTGGCGCATCGACTACTTCCTCGTCTCCAACCCCCTCGCCCCCCGCATCTCCTCCACCGACATCCACAACGAAATCTTCGGCTCCGACCACTGCCCGGTGGAACTCATTCTCGACTAGGGCCCTCGAAGGCTGGGATTAACCCTATAACTTCCTTCCCTGGGTCTCCGAGCGGTAGGCAAGGGGGGTCTGGCCGGTGAGGCGGCGGAAAACCGTGAAGAAATAGTCGGTGTTCTCGAAGCCGAGGTTGTAGGCGATTTCCTTGATTTCCGTTGAACTGTTGGTCAGGAGTTCCTTGGCCTGGTTGATCTTCACGTGCAGGATATATTTCGCCGGCGAGAAACCGGTGTATTCCTTGAACGTCCGTCTGAAAGACGAATAACTCACGCAGAGTTCATCCGCCAGTTTTTTCGGGTCGATTGAGAACAGTTGCTCGCTGATGAGCAGTTTGGCGCGGGCGATCATCTTGTCGGCATTGCTCTCGAGGAAGGATTCGTTGCGGTCGTAGTAATACGCCATCCCCAGCAGCGAACTCACCGTGCCGGAAAGAGCCTGCTGGAAGCCGGACTGCTGGTTTTCGGCGATTTCGATGGCCCTCGAATACATCTCCGTCAGTTCATCGTGGAAGGATACATCCAACAGCGGCTTGGTGCGGCTGAAAAAGCCCTTCTTCACCATATTCTCCATCACCGGCCCGTTGAATCCGATCCAGTATTCCGTCCATCCGGTATCCTCCAGAGGCTTGTAATTGTGCCACTCCCCGGGGAAGAGCAGGATCATGTTGCCGGCGGAAACATTCAGTTTGCGGTCGCGCCCGAGAGTGTCGCACGAGAATGTGCCGCGTCCGTCCGTGATATACAGCAGTTGGTATTCGCTGAGGATGCGCCCCTTTCCGGGAGAGAAGAGATACCGGGTGGGATGGCTGGACGGAGGATAAACGGCGCCGGGAGCGATTTCCTGGCGGCCGACGGAATTGACCGCCAGCCCCCATTCAAGGTCGACCGGGGTGACCGCGAGGTATTTTAAGTGAATTGAGGTCATTTTTCAAAGTTTTGTTGTCGCACCACAAAGTTAAAAAACTTTTATTATAAATACCTTTGAAAACACTATTAAAACCAATATGACCACAGAACACAAATTCCTTGCTTTTGATCTCGGCGCCACCAGCGGCCGCGCCATCGTGGGAGGCTTCTCCGGCGGGCGCTTCGCGATGGAGGAAATCTACCGTTTCCCCAACGGCGTGCAGGAGATCGACGGACGTTTCCACTGGAATACCGACGAACTTTTCGGCCATCTGAAGGCCGGCCTCAAGAAGGCCGCCGAACTTGGCTATAAAATCGAATCCATAGGTATAGACACCTGGGGAGTGGATTTCGGATGCATCGGGGCGAACGGCAAACTCCTTGCCTGGCCTCGCGCATACCGCGATCCCTACACCGACGGCATTCCCGAGGAAGTCTTCGGCATCATCCCCCGCGAAGAACTCTACGGGGTGACGGGCATCCAGATCATGAACTTCAACACCATCTTCCAACTCTACGCGCAGAAGAAGGCAGGCTACGGTCCCATGCTCAAGGCGGACAAGATCCTCTTCATGCCGGACCTGCTGTCTTACCTGCTCACCGGGAACATGGTGTGCGAATACACCGACGCCTCCACTTCCGGCATGATGAACCAGAACACGCGCCTGTTCGAAAAGCCTTTCCTGGAGCGCCTGGGCATCAACACCAAGATCCTGCCGGACATCGTGCAGCCGGGAACAAAA
>JAFZIX010000311.1 GCA_017554135.1 Bacteroidales bacterium
GAGAGTCTTCCTAAGAGCCTTGAGCACCCCGTCGATAGAAACGATGGGGTGTATTTTCAGGAAACCACCCAGCACTATCATATTGAATACCTTGATCATGTTCATCTCGGCAGCCTTGTCCATGGCGTCGATCCTGTAAACATGGATATCCTTACGGGTGGGAGGCACATTGATGCCATAACCATCGTAGATAAGGGTGCCGCCGGGCTTCACCTTGCTTTCGAACTTCTCCAATGAAGGCTGGTTAAGCACGATTGCAGTATCATAGGAACTGAGAATAGGGGAAGAAACGGGCTCGTCGCTGACAATGACGGTCACATTCGCAGTGCCACCGCGCTGTTCCGGGCCATATGCAGGCATCCAGGTCACTTCCTTGTCTTCCATCAGGCCGGAATAGGCGAGAATCTTGCCCATCGAGAGGACACCCTGTCCTCCGAATCCGGAAATAATAAGTTCGTGTGTCATACTGTCAGGCGTTTATTTACCGTTGTCTTTCAAATCTCCGAGAGGATAGAACGGAACCATGTTCTCTTCCATCCACTTGTTGGCCTTGTCCGGGCTCATCCTCCAGTTGGTGTTGCAAGTAGATACAATTTCTACCAGATTGGAACCTTTGCCCTGCATGGAATACTCGAATGCCTTGCGTATGGCCTTCTTAGCCTTCAGGATGGAAGGCACGTTCTGCACGCTCTGGCGCGTGACATAGCAGGTTCCTTCCAACTGAGCGGCGATATCCGCCATCTTGAGAGGATAGCCGTGGAGTTTGGGATCGCGGCCGTAGGGGCAGGTCACCGTCTTCATGCCGAGCAGCGTGGTAGGAGCCATCTGGCCGCCAGTCATGCCGTAAATGGCATTGTTGATGAAGATGATGGTGATATTCTCGCCGCGGTTCAGGGCATGGATGGTTTCACCCGTGCCTATGCAGGCAAGGTCACCGTCTCCCTGATAAGTGAAGACCAGGCGGTCCGGCCAAAGGCGCTTCACTGCAGAAGCGAGTGCCGGAGCACGGCCGTGAGCGGCTTCCTGCCAGTCCACATCAATATATTTATATGCGAAAACCGCACATCCCACAGGGGAAATAGCAATGGTCTTCTCCTGCATTCCCATTTCTGCGATCACCTCGGCCACCAACTTATGCACCACACCGTGACTGCAGCCAGGGCAATAATGCATCGGGACATCGTTGAGCAATTCCGGTTTCTTATATACCAGATTCTCTTTCTGGATTATTTCTTCTTTAGTCATAAGGCGCGCGGATTAAAGGGTCATTTTCTTAATTTCATCAACAACCTCTTCAGGCTCGGGAATGATACCGCCCAAACGGCCGTACCACTTCACGGGAACCTTGCATTCAACAGCAAGGCGGATGTCTTCCACCATCTGGCCTGCATTGATCTCCAGCGAGAGAATCCCCTTTACCTTCTTTCCGAGGTCCCCGATCTTCTTGTAGGGGAAAGGCCAGAGGGTGATAGGACGCAGCAGACCTACCTTGATGCCCTGTTCACGGGCGATGGCGATAACCTTTTTGGCGATGCGTGCGGCGGAGCCGAATGCTACGATCAAATACTCGGCATCCTCGGTCATATACTCTTCGTACCGGACCTCTTTCTCTTCAATCACCTTATATTTCGCCTGGATGCGGAGGTTATTCTGCTCCATCTCCTCCGAACGGAGTTCGAGAGAGGTGATGATATTAGGCTTGCGCATGCCGATGCGGCCTGTAGTGGCCCAGGGGCACTCTTTTGCAATCTCCTCCTCTGTCCTGCGGGGCTTGAAAGGAGGCAGCACCACCTTCTCCATCATCTGGCCGATAGCGCCGTCTGAAAGGATCATCGCGGGATTGCGGTAGCGGAATGCGAGTTCGAATGCCAGATCCACGAAGTCCGCCATTTCCTGAACGGATGCAGGGGCGAGGGTGATCAGACGATAGTCTCCATGGCCACCGCCCTTTACGGTTTGGAAGTAATCCGCCTGGCTGGGCTGGATAGTGCCGAGTCCGGGGCCGCCGCGGGAAACGTTGACAATCAGCGCGGGCAGTTCAGCACCGGCCATATAGGAAATACCTTCCTGCATCAGCGAGATGCCGGGGGAGGAGGATGAGGTCATCACCTTCTTGCCGGAAGCGGCGCCGCCATATACCATATTGATGGATGCGACTTCGCTTTCTGCCTGAAGAACCACCATTCCGGTGCTTTCCCAGGGCTTTTCTGCCGCCAGGGTCTCCAGGACCTCGGACTGAGGAGTGATAGGATATCCGAAGTAACCGTCGCAACCGCAACGGATCGCGGCGTGTGCAATGGCTTCATTGCCTTTCATCAAAGTGACTTCTTTCTCTGCCATGGTCAATCCTCCTTTTTACGATATACGGTGATACATCCGTCGGGGCAGACTATTGCGCAGGATGTGCATCCGGTGCAGGTGTCCTCCAGGACGGCTTCAGCATAGTTATAGCCCTTCTGATTCACGCTTTTCGTGGTCAGGGCAAGAACGTGCAGCGGACATGCGACCACGCAAAGGCCGCAGCCCTTGCAGCGTTCGATGTCGACTACTGTCGCTCCTTTCATTTTAGCCATACAGTGTTATTTTATTGGTTATACATATCCTTGTTATAGAAATCCAGAATCTCGTTGGCAATATCCAGAGCCTGTTGGGCAGGGCTCTCGGGATTCAGATGGATGGCTTCAAGGTAGTTGTTCATAGCCATCTGCCAATTACCTTTCTTGCGCCAGGCGTTACCCAGAAGGTAGAAGAGCGTGTCGTCCATCACTCCGCCTCCTTTCTGCCAGGAATCAAGCAAGGAGATAGCTTCATCTGCCTTGTCAAAGTCCAACAGAGCCTGGATCCTGTCTTTCATCACTTGGGTTCGTTCACGAACATACACCAGCCGTACGTATCTTCCTCAAGGCCTTTCTGGATGCCTATGATGCGGTCGTAGAGTTTCTTGCTTATGGGGCCGCATTCCTCGGAATACTTGTATTCACGGGTGATGGTTCCGCTCTCAAGAGTCGCCTTGTCGTCTATGCGGCAGATAGGAGTAATGACCACCGCGGTGCCGCAGGAGTTGACCTCCTCGAAGGTATCAAGTTCATCCACGAAGATAGTGCGGCGTTCAACCTTAAGCCCGAATTCCTCGGCCACCTTGCGGAGGCTCTTGTTGGTGATGGAAGGAAGCACGCTTGGGGAGTTCGGAGTCACATAGCAGCCATGCTTGATGGCGAAGAAGTTGGATGAGCCGAATTCCTCGATGTGTGAGTGTGTCGCGCTGTCCAGGAACAGAAGTTCCCTGTAGCCCATCTTGTGGGCAAGATTATACGCGTGAAGAGACTGGGCATAGTTGGCACCCAGTTTATATCCGCCGGAGCCGTAGGTGGCGGCGCGGTCGTAATTGCGGGAAAGGACCGCCGTGCCGGGCACAAGGCTCTTGGCTCCGGAATAGGTACCTACGCCCGAAGCCATCACCACAAACATCACATCCTTTGCAGAATGGATGCCCAGTTGGGGATTGTATCCGAAAAGCACTGGCCTGAGATAGAGGGATGCGCTGGGGCTCTCATAAGGAGGAATAAAGTCCCAGTTCGCCTGGACGCAACTGATGCACATCTCGAGGAAGAGTTCCATCGAGGGTGCCGGCATATCCAGATAGGCTGCACTGCTCTGCATACGCTTCACGTTCTCGTCCGGACGGAAGAGACGCACTCTTCCATCCACCCCGCGGAAAGCCTTGAGGCCTTCGAAGCAGCAGGGGGCATAGTGAAATACACCGGCGAAGCAATGCAACGACAGGTTGAAGTCGTCGGTTACTTCCGGCTTGGACCACTTGCCGTCTATGCACTTTGCATATACTATCGCATTTGTGGGATAATAACTGAAAGATCTTTTGGAATAATCGATTTCCATGTTTTAGTTATTGGTTATTAGTTGTGTATATCAGTCTTCTACAATATGGTCTTTATTGTAGGTATGTATCTTCGTTTCTCCCGCCAGGATGATATAGCCGTTCTCCGCGAGGGATTCCAGTTCGTTCTCGCCGGGATAAACCTTGACGGGAGCAAGCCATTTGACTTTCTCGGTGATAGCATCAGTTATATCCTGGCTGTATGCTACGCCGCCGGTGAGTATGATCACGTCTACCTTGCCGTTCACGAGCGCCCCCTGGGCAACTATGTATTTGGCAATATTCAGCACGAATGCTTTCATGAATACGACATACTCCGGAACGCCTTCCTTGGCCTTTTTGACAATCTCCCGCATATCGTTGGTGCCGAAATAAGCAACTGCGCCGCCCTTGCCGATGAGTTTCTTTTTGATTTCTTCTTTGGTGTACTTGCCGCTGAAGCACATATCGATCAGGGGGTAGGGAGGGCAGCAGCCTGCGCGTTCGGGAGTGATGGGGCCATCGCCGCCAAGGCCGTGGGAAGTGTCGATCACCCGTCCGTCGCGATGGGTGGAGATTGTCACGCCTCCGCCCATATGGCAGATTATCGCCGTGGTATCCTCAGCCTTGCGACCGGAATCGCGAAGGTATCTGCGCATTATGGCGCGAGTGTTGAGCGCGTGGAAAAGGGTACGCCGGGGAAATTCCGGAATACCGCCCACATGGCACTCCGGCAGCATCTCATCCGCCATGGGCGGGTCTGCCACGTAGGCCACGCACTTGCCGAAGCGGGGCACAATGCCCTTCTTCTCCCGAATGTCGTTGATGGTATTTGCAAGATTGTCCCCGATGAGGGCGCTGAGGTTGCAGGCATGATTGCCTTCCCGGCTGGATGAAAGCACCTCGCGCATATCCTCGTTCACATTGTAAACGCCGGTGATGCAGGGGGTGAAGAGACCGCCGCGGGCCATCACAATATCGATGTCTTCGAGTTTGATTCCGTTCTCTTCCAGGGCCCCGAGGATGGCTTGCGTGCGCATATCCTCCTGATCCATGACATCGGCGAAACGGGACAGTTCCTGCACCGAGTGCTCGAGTTTCCTGTCCAGGATTATTTCTCCGTCGCGATAAACCGCGTATTTTGTGGTGATGGAACCGGTATTGATTGCAAGGACCAGCCCTTTGGGGGTGATGTTGTTGGCTAATTTGATGCTTCCCATATAAGGTTTACTTAACGAAAGCGACTGCTTCCGCAATGGAATTCAATTTCACGTCTACCGAATCGGCACGGGATGCAAGTATGCAGGGGACTTTAGCGCCCACAAGCATTCCGGCCTGCTTCACGCCCTTCACCAGTTTGGTATTGGTCTTCCAGAATACGTTTGCAGATTCGATATTGGGGAAGAGCATGCAGTCTGCATCTCCCGCAACCGGGCTCTGCAGTTTCTTGATTTCAACGGATTCCTTGTCGATGGCCACGTCGAGGGCAAGAGGGCCGTCTCCTATGCAACCCCTGATCTGCCCGCGGTCGCACATCTTTGCAAGCATGGCTGCATCCATGCAGGCCGGCATAGTGTCCAGCATCTGCTCGGAGGCCGCGATGAATGCAATCTTCGGCTTATCTATGCCGAAGGACTTTGCAACTTTCAGTATGTATTCGGAAATCTTGACTTTCTGCCGGAAATCGGGCAGTGGAATAACGGCCATATCGCCTATGAACATAAGTTTATGGTAGTTGGGGCTCTCCAGCACACCCACGTGCGACAGGACACCCTTGGGAGGCAGCAGACCGGTTTCCTTGTTCAGGATGGCGCGGACGAACTTGTCGGTGGAGCAAAGGCCCTTCATCAACACATCCCCCTCACCATCATGCACCATGCGGACAGCCTCGGCTATAGCCTTCAGTTCATCCTTGACATCCACTATTTCAAACTTGGATTCATCTATGCCGTTATCTGTGCAAACCTTCGCAATCTGCTCTGAATCACCCACCAAAGTCACTTTGACAATTCCGAGGTCAACGGCCTTTGAAGAGGCCTCGATAGTATGCTCGTCGACAGCCCATGCTGCCACCATTCGTTTGCAGATATTCTTCGCCTTGAGTTCAGCGAAAAGGTCATTGAAAGATGTTATCATTGCTCTATGTAGTTAGCATACAAATTTACAGATTAATCCTTATTTTTGCAACATGAACGTAAGGAAAAAGTCTATATGGCCCGTCATACTTAACCACGCCGGTTTATTGGTTGTCACAGTCTGTATGGCATTTGGCAGCGGCGACTTCCAACAACTGTACATGACCGTTTACGAGGGCACGACACAATATCAGGCAATTGACGGGAAAGGTAGCATTGTGGAACCAGGCTTCAGCATAGAACTGCATGATTTCAGTGTGGAATACTATCCGGGCAATTCCCCGAAACGCTTCGCTTCCCATATCTCCGTCAACACAAAAGACAATCATGTTGTCGAGGAAATCCTGGAGGTTAACAAACCTGTTAAAGTTGATGGATGGAGTATCTATCAGTATGGGTACAACACTCTCATGCTTGTACGGGACCCCTGGCTGCCTGGCGTATATTTTGGCTTTTTCCTTCTGCTGGCCGGGGCGATTGCCATGTTGTGTACACTGGATTTCAAGATAAGCGGCACCAGGGGAGTATTGCTTTTTTCCGGCATATTGCTGCTTACGGCAGTATTCCTATATTACTTCACGCCGGTATTCAAGACAGGTCATCCGGCGCCTGCCCTGCAAAGCCCATGGTTTTCCCCCCACGTAATCGTTTATATGCTCTCGTATGCCTTGCTTGCCGCAGCGACTTTACTTGCATTGTTGCATAAGGAAAATCTCACCGACAACCTGATACGGGCCGGAGTAGCATTCTTTACCATTGGAATGTTGTGCGGTGCTTTCTGGGCTAAGCAAGCCTGGGGGCATTACTGGACCTGGGATCCGAAGGAGACCTGGGCGGCCATCACCTGGGGCTGCTATCTTCTCTAC
>JAFZIX010000312.1 GCA_017554135.1 Bacteroidales bacterium
CACCGTCCAGATGAACATCAAGCGACTCATGGATATCGGTTGCTATCGTGGAATCCGTCATCGTATCGGCCTCCTTGTCCGCGGGCAGAGTACCAAGAACAACGCCCGTACCCGCAAGGGTAAGAAGAAGACTGTTGCCAACAAGAAGAAGGCGACCAAGTAAAAGCAGTTGAATTATGGCAAAGAAAACTACAACATCCAAGAGAGTTGTCAAGGTCGAGGCTTATGGCGAAGCCCATATCTCCTCTACTTTCAACAACGTTATCGTGTCTCTGACCAATGCTCAGGGGCAGGTGATCAGCTGGGGCTCCGCTGGCAAGTGCGGTTTCCGCGGTTCCAAGAAGAACACGCCTTATGCCGCCCAGATGGCCGCAGAAGATGCTGCTAAGACTGCTTTCGACGCAGGTCTTCGCAAAGTGAAGTGTTATGTCAAGGGTCCTGGCTCAGGCCGTGAATCCGCCATTCGTACCATCAACAATGCAGGCATCATCGTCACCGAGATCGTCGACGTGACCCCTATGCCTCACAATGGTTGCCGTCCGAAAGGCCGTCGTAAAGTTTAACGTTTAAAGACTAGAAACTATGGCAAGATATACAGGCCCTACCACCAAGATCGCCCGCAAATTCGGCGAGCCTATCTTCGGTGCTGACAAAGATTTCGAAAAGAGAAACTATCCTCCGGGACAGCATGGTCTCGCCGCCAAGCGCAAAAAGAGCAAGGAATACGGCAACCAGCTGAAGGAGAAGCAGAAAGTGAAGTATATGTACGGAGTTCTGGAGCGCCAGTTCCACAACACCTACGACAAGGCTTCCCGCATGCCCGGCCAGAAGGGTGAGAACCTCGTTCTCCTCCTCGAGAGCCGTCTCGACAATGTGGTTTACCGCCTCGGCATCGCCCCCTCCAGGGCCGCTGCACGTCAGCTCGTGAGCCACCGTCATATCACCCTCAACGGTGCAGTGTGCAACATCCCTTCCGCACAGGTGAAGGCTGGTGATGTGGTCGCCGTCCGCGAGAGGAGCAAGAACCTTGAGGTTATCACCGCAGCAGTCGCCGGTGCATCCAAATACTCCTGGCTGGAGTTCGATGCCCAGACCCTGAGCGGCAAGTTCCTCAATATGCCCCTGAGGGCTGACATCCCTGAAAACATCAACGAGCAGCTCATCGTCGACCTGTACTCGAAGTAACCCTTTAACACCCAGAACCATGGCAATCT
Organism: Bacteroidales bacterium; assembly: GCA_017554135.1. GTDB lineage: Bacteria > Bacteroidota > Bacteroidia > Bacteroidales > UBA932 > Cryptobacteroides. Next base: position 1,215 of record JAFZIX010000312.1, read on the forward strand.
TAGCATTCCAGAAACCAGACAAGGTTATCATGCTCGAAGGAACCGACACCCTCGGCCGCTTCGAATTCCGCCCTCTTGAGCCGGGTTACGGCCAGACTATCGGCAATGCTCTCCGTCGCATCCTCCTTGCCTCTCTTGAAGGCTTCGCTATCAGCCAGATCCGCATCACCGGCGTGGACCAGGAATTTGCAACGATTCCCGGTGTCATCGAAGGCATGCAGGACATCATCCTGAACCTCAAACAGGTTCGTTTCAAGAGGATGGTGGAAGGCGTCGACAGCGAAGAAACCCGCATCGTCATCAGTGGCAAGCAGGAGTTCAAGGCGGAGGACATCTCAAAAGGATTGTCTTCTTTCGCGGTGTTAAATCCTGATCAGCACATCTGCTCTCTCGAGCCTTCAGTGAAGATCGAAATCAACATCCTCATCACAAGGGGACGCGGTTTCGTTCCCGCCGAGGAGTCCCGCGACGAGAACACGCCCATCGGCACCATTCCCGTGGATGCCATCTACACTCCTATCCGCAAGGTCAACTGGAGCGTGGAGAACTGGCGCGTGGAGCAGAAGACCGACTACGAGAAACTGAACCTCGAGATCGAAACCGACGGTTCCATTTCTCCCAGTGCCGCTCTTCAGGACGCAGCAAACATCCTTATCTATCATTTCAAGCTCTTTACCGACGACAACAAGATCTCCCTCGAGAGCACTCTTGAAACCGAAAGCAAGGAACTTGACGAGGAAAGCCTCCGCATGAGGCACATCCTCCTCACCAAACTCTCCGACATGGGGCTTTCAGTCCGTGCGTTCAACTGCCTCAAGGCCGCCGACATCGACACTTTCGCCGATCTGGTGTCCTATAGCCGCGCCGAACTCATGAAGTTCCGTAACTTCGGACGCAAGTCTCTCAACGAGATCGACCTGCTGGTGGAGAAGATGAAACTTTCCTTCGGAATGGATGTTACCAAGTACAATATTGAACCCAAGAAAAAGAATATCTAACGATGAGACACAATAAAGCAGTTAATCATCTCGGCCGCAAGAGCGGACATCGCAAGGCTCTCCTCGCCAACATGGCTTCCTCGCTGATTCTCCACAAGAGGATCATCACAACCGAGGCCAAGGCAAAGGCCCTGAAGCCTTATCTCGAACCGCTCGTCACCAAGAGCAAGGAAGACACCACGCACAACCGTCGTGTCGTCTTCAGCTATCTCAAGGACAAGAACGCAGTCAGCGAACTTTTCCGCACCATCGCCCCCAAGGTGGCTGACCGTCCGGGCGGATACCTCCGTATCCTCCACGTCGGATTCCGCCAGGGAGATGCCGCAGAGATGGCTCTGATCGAATTTGTGGACTTCAACGAGGCAGCCCTCGAAGGCAGCGCCAAGAAGGAAGCCAAGAAGACCACCCGCCGCAGCCGTGCGAAGAAGGCAGAAGCAGCGCCCGCCGAAGAGGCTCCCGCCGCAGATACTGTCATTCCGAGCGAAGCGAAGGAACCTACGGCAGAAGAGCCCAAGGCTGAATAAAACAGCAACAAAAAAGAGAGGGAGGAATTTCAGTTTCTCCCTCTCTTTTTTTATATTTGTAAACTATTATGAAATTTTAACGTTACTGAAATATAAACTCTATGAATCCTTTATTCTATGCCGTACCGGCAGCCTCGGTCATCGCACTTCTGTTCGCTGCCATCTTCTATCACCAGATGAAGAAAGAAGATGAAGGTACACCCACCATGCGTAAGATTGCCCAGTTCGTCCGCGAGGGCGCAATGGCTTATCTTCGCCAGCAGTACAAGGTGGTTATCATCGTATTCATCGTTTTGGCTGTTTTCTTCGCCATCCTGGCCTACGGATTCGGCGTCCAGAACCCCTGGGTACCGTTCGCATTCCTCACCGGCGGTTTCTTCAGCGGCCTTGCCGG
>JAFZIX010000313.1 GCA_017554135.1 Bacteroidales bacterium
AGCAGGTCCGCCGATGACAAATTTGCCGGTGGGATTCACATGCAAAATAAACTTGTCATCGAAGAGCGCAGCCAGCGAAGCCGGAAGGGATGCAATCAGGCGGGGGAGGACAATCTCCCGCACATCCTTCTCGATGCGGGCGTGCATGGCTTCGTCGGTGTCGAATTCATCGTGCTGGGTGCTCAGGACTATGGTGTGGACGCGTACGGGGCGATGGGTCTGCCCGTCGAATTCGACGGAGATCTGCGCCTTTGCATCCGGCCGCAGATACGGCATGACAGCGTCGGCCTTCGGACGGGCAATGCCCGTACTGGCGGCCCCTTGTGGGCCACAGACGGGCCCTTTGCCCGTCGCGGATTGCTTGTGCCGTATCTGAGCGAGCACCTGCAGGAGGCGGTGCGACAGCGACAGCGCCAGCGGCATGTACTCCGGCGTATTCTTGCAGGCATAGCCGAACATCATACCCTGGTCCCCTGCACCCTGGCTCATCTCATCCTCGCGCACAACACCGCGATTGATATCCGCGCTTTGCTCATGGATGGTGGAGATGATGCCGCAGGAGGACGCATCGAAGCCGTATTCCGCCTTGGTATAACCTATGCGGGCGATGGTCTCGCGCGCCACCTTCTCGATATCTACATATGCGCTGGAAGCGACCTCGCCCCCTACGATTACGAGCCCTGAAGTGCAGAAGGTTTCGCAGGCGACCTTCGCCTCCGGATCCTGGCGCAGGAACTCATCTAGAATAGAATCTGAAATCTGGTCGGCAACCTTGTCAGGATGCCCTTCCGAGACACTCTCGGATGTGAAGAGATAGTTCATTTTAGCATTTTTTTTAAGTTACAGGGGTTGCAATCAGTCAAATCCTTCCCCTTTCCGGCTGCAAAGGTATAAAAACAAAAGATATTAACAATGAATGTTAATAACTTTCTGTAGCGCCTATGCAAAAAAATGCTAAATTCGCACCGGGAAAATTTATACTACTTCATTTATACATTTATGAAAAAATTCTTCAAGAATGTCGCACTCGTAGCAACCATGTTGTTCGCGGGTGTTGTCGCGTATGCCCAGATGACCACTTCGGCCGTCAACGGGCGTATTGTGGACCAGAGCGGTGAGCCCCTCGCAGGTGCTGTCGTTCTCCTCAATCACACTCCTTCGGGATCACAGTATTATGCTGTGGCCAATGGAGATGGTCGTTACACCATCGAAGGTGTAAGGCCTGGTTCCGACTTTACCATCGAGGTTTCCTTCCTTGGATGCCAGACCGTAAAGTACACCGGCGTTACCCTGAACCTCGGTGAAACTTACAAGCAGGATGTGACCCTCACTTCCGGCGAGCAGTTGGCAGAGGCAGTCCTCGTTGTGAACGCATCCAAGTTCACAACCGAGAAGACAGGTGCCAGCACCAACATCTCCTCCAGGCAGATGACCAGCATGCCTATGATCAACCGCAGCATCTCCGATGTGGCAAAACTTTCTCCTTATGCCAACGGAATGAGTTTCGCAGGCGGTGACGGCCGTTCCACCAACTTCACCGTTGACGGTTCCAACTTCAACAACAACTTCGGTCTGTCCGACAAACTCCCTGGCGGTGGCAATCCTATCTCCCTGGATGCTATCGATGAACTTCAGGTCGTGGTTGCTCCTTTCGACGTGCGCCAGACCAACTTCATCGGCGGCGGTATCAACGCTATCACCAAGTCCGGTACCAACACCTTCAAGGGCAGCGTCTATTCTTATTTCCAGAATCAGGATCTCCGCGGTAACAAGATCAACGGAAAGGATCTTGGCGACCGTGCAAAGGAATCCAAGACCGTTTACGGTTTCACCCTGGGCGGCCCCATCATCAAGAACAAGTTGTTCTTCTTCGTGAACTACGAGACCACCACTCAGCCCGGTCAGGTTATCAAGTACCGCGCAAACAAGGGTGGTGAAGCCAACAAGGGCAATGTTTCCCGCACTACTCTTGACGACCTCAAGACCGTTCAGGAGTACATGAAGACCAAGTACGGATATGACACCGGTTCCTACACCGATTTCCCTGGCGACGAGTCCAACGACAAACTCCTTGCCCGCATCGACTGGAACGTGGCTAAGGGCCACAGGGTATCGCTGCGCTACAACTACACCAAGAATACTGCTTGGAACGCTCCTAACGGCAACTCTTCCGATACCGGCTACCGCCTCAACGGAACCTACCGTGTAGGCAATGAGTCCATGGCTTTCGCCAACAACATGTATTCCATGGACAACACCGTGTCTTCCATTTCCTTCGATTACAACGCGAAGATCAATGAGAAGATCTCCAACCAGTTGCTCGTCACCTATTCCAACATCGAGGATATCCGCGGTTCCAACTCTTCCGCATTCCCTCATGTTGATATTATCAAGAAGAACAGCGAAGGTGTATGGCAGCCTTACATGTCCCTCGGTTACGAACTCTTCACCTGGAATAACGGTGTGCACAATAAGGTTTGGACCGTCAAGGACGACGTGACCTACCTCATGGGCAACCACAAGTTCGTCGCAGGTTTCAACTATGAGCACCAGTTCGCAAACAACGCTTATATGCGTAACGGTGCCGGTTACTATCGTTATGCATGGACCGACGAGGCAACCATCACCGACGTTCTCAACGGCACTCCCGAGTCCTTCGCCGTCACTTACGGCTGGAACGGAGAACTCAATCCTAACGCACAGGTCACCTTCAACCAGATCGGCATTTATCTGCAGGATGAGTGGAACGTGAACGATCAGCTCAAACTCACCTACGGCGTGCGCTTCGACGACCTTATCTTCGACGAGAGCGATATCGCTACCAACAAGAAGATTGCTGAGTACACCTTCCGCGACGGTCTCACGATCGACACCGGCAAGTGGCCCAACAACCGCGTTCAGGTTTCCCCTCGCGTAGGCTTCGTTTATGATGTGAAGGGTGACAATACCCTCAAGTTCCGCGGCGGCACCGGTCTCTTCCAGGGACGTCTGCCTCTCGTGTACTTCACCAACACTCCTACCAACGCAGGTCTCGTGCAGAACTCCGTTCAGTACAAGTCCACCTGGACCAGTGGCGAACTCACTGCCATCAACGCCAAACTCCACGCTTTCGACGGTGGCATGATCACCGATGTCAACGAGATGATCGAGAAACTCGGTCTCCAGAAGGAACTCACCGATGCAAATCACGTTGCAGGCAGCACCATGTCCGGTGTCGATCCCAACTTCAAGATGCCCCAGATCTGGAAGACTTCCTTCGCAGTTGACTATCAGGTTCCTGCAAGTTTCCCTCTCACCGTCACTGCAGAAGGTATCTTCAACAAGACCATCTACGGTGTCGTGGTTGACAATATCAACATCGCCGATCAGTCTGATGCAACCAAGTTCAGCAAGTTCAGCGGTGTCGACGACCGTCTGATCTATTCCGGCAAGGGTCTCATCAACGCTGGCAAGAACGCTCCTTACCTCACCAACACCACCGAAGGTTACGGCTACATCGGCAACATCACTGTCAACGCCGAGCCTCTCAAGGGCCTGAACGTAATGGCAGCTTACACTCACACCGAGTCCAAGGAAATCTCCGGTCTGCCCGGCAGCGACCCTCTCTCCACCTGGCAGGGCCTCTACACCGTCAACGGACCTAACTTCGCAACGCTCCAGCGTTCGCAGTATGTGGTTCCCGATAAGCTCATCGCATCTGTCGATTACAACTTCCCCGTTCTCAACGGACAGTTCGGCTATGCAATGGACTTCGGTCTCTTCTACACCGGCATGACTTCTTCCGGCTATTCCTACTGCTATAGCAACGATATGAACGGCGACGGCATCAACAACGACCTCATGTACATCTATCCTAAGGGAAGTGATATCAACTGGAAGGATGCAACCACCGCCGCTGCAAGCGCAAAGGCCTACGATGCATTCGTCGCTCAGGACAAGTATCTGCGCACCCACAAGGGACAGTATGCCGAGGCTTATGCCGCACGCGCACCTTGGGTCAACCGCTTCGACTTCCGCTGGGCACACAACTTCACCTTCAAGGCCGGCAAGCAGGTCCACCTCCTTCAGTTTACGATCGACCTCCTCAACGCAGGCAACCTGATCAACTCCAAGTGGGGTGTCTACAAGAACAGCGCAATCTGCAACAACAGCCGTATCCTCAAGTATGAGGGTCAGGATGCTACCACCAAGGAGCCTACCTTCTCCATGGCAACTGAGGCAACTACCAGCTATGACTACATCGTCAACAGCAGCCAGTGCTGGCAACTCCAGTTCGGTCTGAGGTACAAGTTCAACTAATCCTTATACCGGTTTTATTGAGCGCAGCTCCCTCGTGGAGTTGCGCTTTTTTTTTGCTTTATTCCGGAGGAATATCTATCTTTGAAAACTATAAACTAAAGCAATAAATTACAACACAAAAACAATAACATTATGAAGTTCTCAAGAATTCTGGCAGCAGCTGCAACAGCAGCGCTATTGGTGTTATCCTCTTGCGAAGAGAAGGAAGAGCAACTGGGCGCGGCGAGCATCTCGCTCGATCCCGCCGAGGTCTCCCTCACATCTGAAGCAGGAGCAACTACCACCGTCAATCTGACCGCCACTCGTCAGTGGACGGTGAACAACACTCCTTCGTGGCTAACGGTCACGCCCAACTCCGGAGAGGGTTCCAACAAACCTCAGACTATCACCCTCACCGCCAAATCCAATCCCGACATTGACCGTGATGCCAATGTTACCTTCACCATCGGATTCTCCGATGCGGTGCTCAAGGTTCATCAGGCCGGCGAGGCAGGCTCGATTGCCGACGCTCTCATCTACAAGAACGATTTCGATAAGGATGATGCCAAGAACAATAGCGGCTGGCCCTATCTTGACCAGAGCGACTGCTGGAATCATGAGGAAGGCAATGGAATAGAGGGTGTAAAATATGAATATACCGGAATGTCGGTCCGCCAGAGCGGCAAACTCTCGAACGACGCTTCCGGCTTCTCCCTATATGCCGGTTCCGGCCGCAACAAGTTATTCTTCGGAAAGACGTCTTCGTTTGCAGTCAAGGATATTGCACTGGGCGGCAAGACTGCGTTTGCGCTCTCTTTCGGAGGCCAGCGTTACGGCGCGGATGATAAGGACAACACCTACAATCCCGATGAATTCAAGGTTTACGTGAGCGTGGATGGCATCAAGGGCGTCGAGGTCCCCGTAACCTTCGCTCAGGGCAGCGCCCCCGTAGGCAACTGGGATCTTGCAACTGCAAAGTTCACCGTCCCTGCAGGCACCGAGAAACTTACCGTAGTCTTCAAGTGCGCCAATCTCGTGACTTCCGGTACCGGTGGTGTCTATAGCATCGACGACCTTCAACTTTCAGTCGCCACCGGCGGCGATGCACTCGACCTGACCAATGCCGTCAGCCTCGGTCTCGATCAGTCCGCCAATATTCCCGACAGTGATGAGGTTACCGATCTCGCCACCATCATCACAAAGCCTGCAGGAAGTTCCGTTACCATCCTGAACGCAACTATCACCGCCGTAACTACCAAGGGCTATGTCATCGGCAAGGGCGATAAGGCCATCTACGTCTATAAGAACGCAGATCCGAAACTCGCCGTCGGCGACAAGGTTTCCCTCATCGGCACCTTCAAGTA
>JAFZIX010000314.1 GCA_017554135.1 Bacteroidales bacterium
CAGGACTGGACCTCGCTCTGCACCCACATCCCCGGCCTGAAGGTGGTCTTCCCCGTCACGCCTTACGATGCCAAGGGCCTGATGAACAGCGCCTTGCAGGGCACCGACCCCGTCATCTTCTTCGAAAGCCAGCGCCTCTACGGCATCGGCGAGCAGTTCCACGAGGGTGGAGTGCCGGAAGGATACTACGAGATTCCTATCGGCGAGCCGGATGTTAAGCGCGTGGGTAAGGATGTCACCTTCCTCACCATCGGTGCAACGCTCTACCGCGCCCTGAAGGCGGCGGATATCCTTAAGGAGAAATATGGCCTAGAGGCGGAGGTGATCGACGCCCGCAGCCTTGTGCCGTTCAACTACGAGAAGGTCATCGAGAGTGTCAAGAAGACCGGCCGCATCATTATCGCCGGCGATGCTTCCGCCCGCGGATCCTTCCTGAACGACCTCGCGGCCAACATCGCGGACCTCTGCTTCGACTACCTCGACGCAGCGCCTGTGGTGCTCGGTTCCCGCAACTGGATCACTCCTTGCCACGAGTTGGAAGAGGCATTCTTCCCTCAGCCGGAGTGGTTCCTGGACGTTATCAACGAGAAGATGGTTCCCCTGCCGGGTTACGTGCCTACCGGGAACTTCACTTCCGCGCAGCAGATTCTCCGTGCCCGGAAGGGTGTCTAACTGTCATTCTGAGCATTTTTAACTGTCATTCTGAGCATTTTTAACTGTCATTCTGAGCAAAGCGAAAGAATCTATGATTGACGTAAACGCCCATCTCCATACCCCCTACTCCTTCAGCGCTTTCAGCAGCGTGGGGCAAGCCCTCGACATGGCTGCCGCCGAAGGAGTCAAGGTGGTGGGAATCAACGACTTCTATTCCACCGATGGTTATAAGGAGTGGAAGGATGGCTGCTCCGAGCGCGACCTGATTCCGCTCTTCGGTATCGAGTTTATCGCCCTGAATGCGGAGGATCAGGCCGCCGGGCTGCGGGTAAATGACCCCAACAATCCGGGGCGCACCTACATCAGCGGCAAGGGCTTGAAATATCCCGTTACTTTGAGCGGAGAGCCTGCCCGCCAGTTGGCCGCTGTCCGCGCCGAGTCAAATGCCCAGGTGGAGAGGATGTGTGAGAAGTTGAATGCCTGGCTGAAGGCCGAAGGCAAGGATATTGTGCTGGATTTCAACGAGATACGTACCACCCTTACGAAGGGGATGGTGCGTGAACGCCATCTGGCCAAAGCTTTACGGCTGGTGTTGTACCCCGATGCCGAGGATCCTGCCAAACTGGAGAACGAACTGCGTTCGAAGTTGCTGAAAGCAGGAGGCCCGGCATTCGTGCCGGAAGATCCCAAAGCTTTCCTGCCGATGGAAACCGTGCAGCACATAATCGAAGCCGCCGGAGGCATTCCCACCTATCCTTTCCTGGCAGACGATGCCAAAGGAAACTTCACGGATTTCGAGGGGGATCTCCAGAAGGCCGCCGATACGCTGAAGAAGCGCGGATTCCGCAGCGTCGAGTTCATCACCACCCGTAACACCACCGCCGTGCTGGAGAGTTATGCGGGGTATCTGGAGGATGAGGGATTCATCGTGACTTTCGGTTCGGAGCATAATACTCCGGCGATGGAGCCCATCAAATTGCGCACCCGCGATGCCGCCGGTCTTTCAGAAAAGTTGCGCGCCATCAACTACCGCGGCGCCTGCGCCATTTTGGAACACCAGGCGGGCAAGGCCTGAGCACCAAGTGGGCAAGGTCGAATTTTAGAGCCACTTGAACAAAAAAAATGAAAGAGATTGAACAATTGATCGAGGTTTCCCGCAGATACGGGGCCGATTCCAGATTCGTAATTGCCGGCGGCGGCAACACTTCATTCAAGACCGCCGACCGCCTTTGGGTAAAAGCTAGCGGCCATGCCCTTGCCACTATAGGCGAGGATGGATTTGCCGTGCTGGACCGTGCCAAGTTGAATCCGATGGGCACCAAAGCCTATAGCAGCGATACTGCCGAGCGCGAGGCGCAGGTGAAGGAAGACCTGGCGGCCGCGTGCATCACCAAGGACCGCCGTCCCTCAGTGGAGACTTCGATGCATAATGCCATTGGTTATGCCTTCGTGGTGCATCTGCATCCCACTCTGGTGAATGCCCTGATGTGTTCGGTGAATGCCGAGGCGAAGTGCAAGGAGTTGTTCCCCGATGCGCTTTACATTCCTTATTGCGACCCGGGCTATACCCTTTTCAAGAAGGTATACGACGAGATTCAGGCCTATAAGGCTGCTCGCGGCACTGAGCCACAGGTGATCTTTTTGCAGAATCATGGTGTTTTTGTGGCGGCGGATACTGTCGCGGAAGTTGACAGCATATATGATGGTATTATGGCCGCGTTAGAGATCCCTTCACCTGCTGCGCAGGTTCGGGATGACAACGCCACGCCCGGCGACACCACTGTCACTCCCCCCACCACTGTCATTCCCACCGCCCCTGTCACTCCCCCCACCACGGTCATTCCCACCACCACTGGCATTCCGAGCGAAGCGAAGGAATCTATCCCCGTAATACGGCAGATATTAAGCCGCAACGGCCGCGGGCTCAAGACGCTGCGCATAACCAAAAACGAACTGACCGACCAGTTTACTGAGAGCGAAGCGGGATTCAAGAAGGTGGCGGCGCCGTTCACTCCGGATATCATAGTCTATTGCAAAAGCCATTATATATGGCTGGAAGATGCCGATACCGCAAAAGCGGAGAAGGCAATCGAGGCATACATCTCCAAATATGGTCACACTCCCAAGGTGCTGCTGATCAAAGGCATAGGCCTGGTGGCAGTAGGAGACAACGCCAAGAATGCCGGCATAATCACCGAGGTGTTCCTGGATGCGATGAAGGTCGCAGCGGGGGCACAGGCGTTCGGCGGAGAGCATCCGATGGAGCCCAAGTGGATTGACTTCATCGACAATTGGGAAGTTGAGAATTACCGCCGCAAGGTGGCCGCCGGGGCATCCGCTGGCCGCGTTGAAGGCAAGACCATAATAGTCACTGGTGCTGCCCAGGGCTTCGGCGAGGGTATCGCCCGCGAACTCATCAAGGAAGGCGCCAATATTGTGGTGGCCGACCTCAATGAAGAAACCGGCGTCAAGACAGCCGAGGCGTTCAATGCCCTCTGCAAAAACAACCGCGCCATCTTCGTCAAGACCAACGTGGCCGATCTCGACAGCCTCAACAACCTGATAGCCACCACCATAGCGAACTTCGGCGCCCTTGATGCGTTCGTCAGCAACGCCGGCGTGGTGCGTGCAGGAGACCTCGAAGCGATGACTCCCGAGAACATGGAGTTCGTCACCAAGATCAACTATAGCGCATACTTCTATTGCTCCAAGGTGGCCCAGCACGTGATGAAACTGCAGACCGCGGTGGATCCGGAATACTTCGCGGACATCATCCAGGTGAACAGCAAGAGCGGCCTGGTGGGCAGTAAGGCGAATTTCGCATATGCCGGCAGCAAGTTCGGCGGCATCGGCCTCACCCAGTCCTTCGCCCTCGAACTGGCCCCCTACCGCATCAAGGTGAACAGCATCTGCCCCGGCAACTATCTGGACGGTCCGCTCTGGAGCGATCCCGAGAAAGGACTCTATGTTCAGTATCTGAACGCGGGCAAGGTGCCCGGAGCAAAGACTGTGGAGGATGTCAAGGAGTATTATCTCTCGAAGGTTCCCATGCACAAGGGTTGCAATCCCGTAGATGTGACGAAGGCCATCCTCTATGCAATTGAACAGACAGGCGAGACCGGCCAGGCCATTCCGGTAACAGGAGGCCAGGTTATGCTCGCCTAGAGCCCCCTGTCAGCGCCCCCTGTCATTCCGAGCGTAGCGAAGGAAACTAAAGCGAAGGAAACTAAAAAACAACACATATGAAAACAAAAGCAGTACGTCTTCACGGAAAGGACGATTTAAGGCTGGACGAGTTCGAACTCCCGGCAATCAAAGAAAATGAAATCCTCGCAAAAGTAGTCAGCGACAGCATCTGCATGTCGAGTTACAAGGCTGCACATCAGGCAGATACGCATAAGCGCGTGCCGCGCGATGTCGCCGAAAAACCCACTATCATCGGGCACGAATTCGCCGGTGAAATCATTGAAGTCGGTGCCAAATGGCAGGGCCAGTTCAAGGCCGGAGACAAGTTCTCCATCCAGCCCGCTCTCTTCTATGAGGGAGGCCCCGTCGGAGTGATGAGCGCTCCCGGCTATTCCTACCAGTTCATCGGCGGCGATGCAACCTACATCATCATCCCCAACGAGGTGATGGAGCAGGGATGACTGCTGCCCTACAAGGGAGAAGCCTTCTATCCGGCATCCCTCAGCGAGCCTCTTTCCTGCGTGATCGGCGCAATGCATGCATGCTACCACACCACTCCCGGCAGTTATGAGCATACCATGGAGATCAAGGATGGCGGCAAGCTGGCACTGCTCGCCGGCGTAGGCCCTATGGGCCTTGCCTGCATCAACTACGTGCTGCACCGCGAAGACCGCAAGCCCGCTCTCTTCGTGGTCACCGATATCGACCAGACCCGCCTGGACCGTGCTGCAAGTCTCTATACCAAGGAATTCGCGAAATCCCGCGGAATCGACCTCCGCTATGTGAACACCGGTGCGGTGGAAGATCCGGTCGCTACCCTCAGGGAGATTTCCGGAGGCGACGGCTATGACGAAGTTGTTGTGATGGCCCCCGTGCCCGCAGTGGTGGAGCAGGCGGATGACATCCTCGCATTCGACGGATGCCTGAACTTCTTCTCCGGCCCCTCCAAGGCTCCTTTCAAGGCCCCCTTCAACTTCTATAACGTACACTACGCCTCCACCCACCTCGTGGGCACCAGCGGCGGCAATACCAACGATATGAAGGAAGCCCTCCTCCTGATGGGCAAGGGCATGGATCCCGCAGGTCTCGTAACCCACATCGGCGGCTTGAACGCGGTCATCGACACCACTCTCAACCTCCCGTCCATCCCCGGAGGCAAGAAACTGATTTACACACACATAAATATGCCGCTGACCGCCATCGCGGACTTCGGCAAACAAGGCAAGCCAGTCTTCGACGAACTGGACCGCATCTGCAAAGCGCACAACGGCCTATGGTCCGTCGAAGCCGAGAAATATCTCCTGGCGAACGCAGATAAATTATGAAACAATTAGATGTTAAACTGATGCATCCCGCGGAGCAGATCACTCTGATCATCGGGATGATCTACAGGAGTGGCATGACCACAACATCAGGTGGCAACCTCTCCATACTTGACGATAACGGCGATATATGGATTACCCCGGCCGGCATCGACAAAGGCTCCCTTACTCCAAAAGACATAATGTGCGTGAAGGCAGACGGCACCATAATCGGCCCGCATAAGCCTTCATCCGAATATCCGTTCCATAGGGCGCTCTACAAGATGCGCCCGAACCTCAGGAGCGTCATCCACGCCCATCCTCCGGGACTCGTGACCTTCAGCATCACGCATCAGATCCCCGACACCTCCATCCTCCCCCAGGCGCTTGGAGTGTGCGGCCCCGTGGGATTCGCCCCCTATGCCCTTCCGGGCAGCGAGTTGCTGGGAGAGAAGATAGCGGCGGAGTTCAAGAAAAACCCTGAATACAAGGCGGTTATCATGGAAAACCACGGCGTGGTGCTGATGGGAGAGGATATCGCCGACGCCTACCAGCGCTTCGAAACGCTGGAACTTTGCGCTCGCACCATCCTCAATGCAAACACCCTCGGCACTCCTCGCCTGCTCACCCCCGAGCAGATCCAGCATCACACCCAGGCCGTGCATAACTCCTTCCCCCACTTCATGAACGTGGAGCACCCCTCCGACGAGCGCGCCATCCGCACCGAAATCTGCGAGATAGTTCTCCGAGCATGCCGCCAGGGTCTGATGAGATCCTCTTACGGCACAGCCTCCATCCGCTGGCGCGGGGATGACTTCCTCATCACGCCGGCGAACGTGCAGCGCTGGGACATCGAGCCCAACGACATAGTGCAGGTGAAGGACGGGATGATCTAGGCCGGCAAGACCGCCTGCCGCAGCGTCGCCCTCCACTACGAGATCTACAAACGCAACCCTATAATCAACTCCATCATACTC
>JAFZIX010000315.1 GCA_017554135.1 Bacteroidales bacterium
CCCAGGCAACAGCCATTTCGGGGGTTTTGCGGGCACGACACTGCCACTGTCTATACTCGACGGCAGGATCTTGCAGGCTGCTGAACTGGTTGCCCCAGTTTAGCTCAGTAAAGGCCGGGAAGATCGGGTTATAGTTGCCGTTCTCATCAACGGTATAATGGACACCTTCGTATCCAATATGGGAAATCTTGAAGGTTTCCGGCTCAGCCAGGATATTGAAGTAGTTTACGACATGATCCGCGTTGCTGCTGGCCGCGGGAACGCCGTAATACTTGTTAATGCCGAAGTCGGTTTGCAGCACATACTTCCCATCCTCACCGACCAGAGGTTTCTCGAAGCAGACCAAGTCGGTGGAATAGCCGCTGGTTGTCAAACCGGATACGAGGGAAGGAATATCATAGAAAGCATAGGGGGAGACATAAGCGCCATCAGTAGTGAACTTCTGGTTTACACTCTCCGCGTTGTTGATGGGCAAGTCAGCGTCCAGCAGGCCGCGCTTGTACAGATCAGCGCAGTAGGCCAGATAATCACGGAAAGCGGGCATGTCCAGGATGGAATGGAAACCGTCGTTGTCTTCAACCCACTCCAGGGCGGGCAGACCGAAAGCCGACATGAGATCCTTCATCCACAGAGTGCTGGCGGTTAACGGAGCCACATTCTTTGCATCGTGGATGGTCTCAAGGAACTGAGTGAAAGAGCTCAGATCGGTAGGCACGGTCAGGCCCAGCTCATCCAGAATCTCGATCTTAGTCATAAACACCGAGGTGCTGCGATGACCATACGGCTGAGTTCTGTCAGAACCCATCTGACGGGGCAGCGCAACGACATGACCCGCAGCGTCCTTGGCGGTATTCCACACCGTTTCGGGCGTCGCGTCGTTCAAGTAGTTGCCGTATTTGGCGATAGCGTCATCCAGATCGGTCAGTACGTTCATCGTAGCCAGACGGCCGAACATGTTGGTGCTGAGTTCGACGATGTCGTAATCTTCGCCGCCGGCAAGGATCAGCATCAGCTTCTCATCCCCGTTGGAGGAGGGCAGCATCTCGTACACTACGGTGTAGCCGGAAAGCTCCATCATGTTCTTGCAGGGCACATCCTCATTGGGGTCGTACGTGCGGTTGCCAACCAGGAACTTCAGGGTGGGACGGTTTTCTGTCAGATCTTCGGCGATAACAGTCGATGCGCAGACAGAAAACGCCAGGGTCAGAACCAGAGCTAGGGCCAGTAATTTCTTCATGGCAATTCCCCTTTCTATATTATAGCCTTCAAGGCCACAATATCGTACCGATTAACCCTTTACAGAACCGACCTGTACGCCTTTGACAAAGTGTTTCTGCAAAAAGGGATAGACGCAGAGAATGGGCACTGTGGATAGAACAATGGTTGCGGAGCGTACGGAATCGCCCAGAATATTCATATACTTGTCCATATCTACTTCAACAGTGCCGGGATCAAAGGCTTTCATCGTAGCCGTGACCAATTCGAACAAGTACTGCTGCAGTGGCCGCAGATTGGTCTTGGTAATGTAGAGCACACCGGAGAAATAGCTGTTCCAGTAGCCCACCGCGTAGTACAGACTGACCGTCGCGATGACAGGCATCGACATCGGAATGACGATGCGGAATAGAAGCGTCATGTTGCTGGCTCCATCAATGCGCGCAGATTCTTCGATGCTCTCCGGCAGCTGCTCATAGAATGTTTTCACGAGCAGCATGTTGAACACACTCATCATACCCGGAAACATCAGCGCCCAAAGCGTGTTAAGCAGGCCGAGCGATTTATACAGCATGTAATTAGGAATCATGCCGCCACTGAACAGCATGACAAACACAAACATCAGCACAAAAAACTTGCGGCCTACCATTTGCGGTTTCGATAGAGGATAAGCCACAGTAACGGTAAGCAACATGGCCAAAATCGTACCGAAGATGGTGACGAAAACGGATACTTTCAAACCGTTCAAAAACTCCGGCGTATCCAGCACATAATGCAGCGTTCCGGTCTGAAAGTCAATCGGCCAGAAGAGAATACTGCCTGTGATGACCGCACCTTCACTCGAAACAGCTTTGGAAATGACATGAAGGAACGGAAGGAGCGTACTGATCGCCAATAGAGTTATTAGCAGGTAGCAGACAAAGGTGAAAACAATTTCACCTTTTGTACGGCGCTTGAAAAAAGAGCTCATGCCATTCGCCTCCTCACCAGATTGACCGGCCGGTTGCTCTCTTTGAGAGGGCGTTGCTGCCCACGACCAGAATGAGCGAGACTACGGAATTGAACAGGCCAACGGCTGTTCCGAAGGAAAAATTCATCTTGCCGAGACCTTCGCGATACACATAGGTACCGATGATGTCGGCCACTTCATAAACTGTCGAATTGTACATGACGAAAATCTGCTCAAAACCGGCGTTTAGCAAGTTGCCGACGCGAAGTATCAGCATCATGACGATCGTGGGCATAATAGAAGGCAGCGTGATATTCCACATCTGGCGGAGTTTGCCCGCGCCATCCAGCATGGCGACCTCGTACAGTCCGGGATCGACGCCCGCGATCGCCGCGATGTAGACAATCGAACCCCAGCCAACAGATTTCCACGCATCTGTAAACACCAGCACCGAGCGGAACCAACTCTTGCTGCTCAGAAAATTGATAG
>JAFZIX010000031.1 GCA_017554135.1 Bacteroidales bacterium
ACGTAGCGGGCAATATCGCAAATGCTCCCATGTATGCAACAAGCAGCACAACGAACCTCGAATTCAAGAACCTCACCGGCATAATCAGGCTTAATCTGACGACAACAATGAGTGAAAAGAAAGTGCGACGTATCACACTCAGTGCCACACAGGGAATGAGTGGGGCTTTCACCGTCAGCAGCAATGCGGCAGTAGTCGACGGCACAGCCGGAGTCGCCCTTGACTGCGGAGAGGCAGGCGTTGCCATAGGGAACAGCGCTATACCATTCTACATCGCAGTTCCGGCCACGACCTATACAAGCCTGTCAATCAGTGTCTGGACGACCGACGGCCTTTCCCAGACCCGTACTCTCAAGGGAGACAAAAGTGTCGTAGTGACACGTAGCGGTATCACTGATATCACACTGTCGGTCAACGATCTTGCAGTGAACAGCATTGACGTATCATCGAGCGATGCGATAACCATACCGGCCGGAACCTTCGCGACACTGACGGGCACCAACAACAACTGCGTCATAACAGTCGAAGATGGGGCTACCGTCACACTCGACAATGCTGCCGTCGGTAACTTCATCATTCAAGCTAAAGCTACCATGATTCTCGAGGGCGCAAACACAGTCAACAAGGGCAGCACGTTCATAACCCTCAGAGACAACAGCACCCTTACCGTTAAAGGAACCGGCACCCTTGCAGGAAACGATTATCTGGGAGTGGGTGGAAACGGAGACCTTGCAGTGGAGGGCGGAACCCTGACTTTCAGAGGACGAGATGTAGATTCCGGATCTGGCACCGCCGCAATATCCGTCAGGAATTTTACCGTAAAAGACGGCACTGTCAACGCTTCCGGCGGAGCTAACTGGTACTATGGCGACAATCCTTACAATGGCATCACCTGTACCGGAAACATCAGCATTGAAGGTGGCTCGGTAGTATGCGACGGCTCTCACGGACTGCAAGCCGACGGAAACATCAGCATTAGCGGAGGAACGGTAGATGCAACGGGAAGAGGAGAATACCAGCGCTTTAACTCTGGAATAAGCGCAGCCGGAACCATTGCAATCAGCGGAGGAACAGTTACGGCCAGAGGAGCCAGCACCGGATCCTGCCCTGGCATCGGTGACAAAGGAACTTGCGGAGACATAATTATTTCAGGAGGGAAAGTTACCGCATTCGGCGGCGGAACCGCAGCAGCTATAGGAGCCGGAGGAACTTGCGGCAACATAACCATTACCGGAGGAGAGGTTACGGCAACAGGCGGAACAGGCGCTGCGGGAATAGGAACCGGAAGCAACGCCAATAGCAAATGCGGCAATATAGAGATTTCGGGGGGCAAGGTTAGCGCATTTGGCGGTGATGCTGCATCAGCGATAGGTACAGGCAACGCTTCCAGCGCGGTTTGCGGAGACATCACCTTGCGCAATTCAATTGAACTCATCGTAGCTAGAGGCGGAGACGGCACAACCGAACACGTTGGACACGGCCACGCGTCATCCACCGTAGGCACGATTACCATTGAAAGCGGAGTGGATGTCCACAACGACTATCTCCGCATAGACCTCAGCCAAACAGCTTCCGCCAACTGCTACATAGTTCCTGCGGAAGGACACTACAAATTCAAGGCTACCATAAAAGGTAACGGAGCCTCAGACCTGGCTGACATAAGCAAAAACACCAGCGAGTCCGATATTGCTTCCGCCGCTCTTGTCTGGGCTTCGTTCGGAACGGCTACTGCTCCGCTGGAGGGCCAGATGATAAAGGATATCAGATACGAAGACGGATATGTGCTCTTCTCAACAGGTAGCCCGTATGTTACCGGCAACGCTGTGGTTGCAATCAAGAACTCCTCCAACCAGATTCTCTGGAGCTGGCATCTCTGGTTCACCGATGCCAACATAGATGGATTGGCTCAGTTTTATCCTAGCGGCGCCCAGATGATGGACCGCAATCTTGGAGCCTTGAGCGCAACATACACTTCAGGAAGCACTGCAGACTGGGGCCTGATGTACCAGTGGGGAAGAAAAGATCCGTTCCTGAATTCAAAGCACGACACTTTCTCGGCCGGATATTCTTCCTCCAACACTTACCACAGGCCTGCCGTACTGGGTACAACGGAAAGCTATACACAAGGATACGATCAAGCCAATTCAACCGTTGCCGCAACTGTCAAAAATCCTGAAAAGCTATATACGGGCTGGTATATAAGCTCTACAAACCGCAGTTCTAAAACCTGGGCATACGATATGACAGACGACCTCTGGGCGGAAGACAAAACCATATTCGACCCTTGCCCTCCTGGATGGCAGGTTCCGGACAGATATGCTTGGGGCGGCTCGTTTATAGAGAACCTGGCAAATGCTGAACTCCAGAACAACGCATACAATGTTTCCGGCATCATTTATCCGAATACTGCCGTCAGACTGTCCAGTGCTTTGTACAATTCCTACAACAACAAATACACCAACGGCGGTCTCATTATTGAGAATGTGCAAGAATACCACGTATTCCAGTGGGCTTTCAACGGACAGCTGCATAAGGAAAAATATCAATATACAGATATTCTTACGGGTATTTCAGTAGTAAACCCAGATTATGGATCTGTACCTGAAGACTTGTCTTTGTACTATCCAACCAGAGCCGGAGCCGTGCGCTGTGTAAGAGAAGGCACTAAGATCACCCATCCTACCGGCTTGTCAATAACCAAAACCGTAAACGGAAACGAAGTCGCTATAGACAAAGATATTGTCATAACAGACAGTACGCTGCAGCTGCACGCGTCTTTTATTCCTTCTTCTGCCATTGGAACAAACATAGTATGGAGCAGCAGCAATACATCCAGGGCAACAGTATCCTCTACCGGACTGATTACAGGCGTAAGCAAGGGGTTTGTTACTATTACAGCTACAGACGGGGAACACTCTTGCACAGTAGATGTGTATGTCAAAAAATGGGCGACAGATATGGGTTTAGATCTGAAATTCGCAAACTGCAATCTGGGAGCATCTTCCCCTTCAGAAGTAGGTACTTATTTTTCCTGGGGAGAAATCTCAGGCAAAAGTAGTTATGCCGCCAGCACATATAAATTTGGAACATATTCATCAACCTCTGGAAATCTCACCAAATATGTTTCACATTCCGGATGGGGAACGGTTGACAATCTGGTGGAACTCCAAAATGAAGATGATGCGGCCATAGTAATATTGGGACAGGGAGACACGCGAAACTGGAGACTGCCTACTCAGGATGAATGGGATAAACTTATGACAGACAGTTTTTTCACCTGGACCGTGGAAACCTTTGGCGGAGTGACGGGCTACAAGGTTTACAGTGATTATGAGGCAGATTTTATTTTCCTGCCATTCTCCGGATATATGAACGGCAACGATTCTGAAAGCTGTTACTACTGGACAAAGAACAGAGACAGCAACACCTCATATAAAGCAATAGGGGCAAAAATTAACGGAAATGCCAATGGAGCTCCCGCTTCAAAAGGCACATACGCCTTTGACAGGTTCTACGGAATGCCTATAAGACCCATGTATCTTAGTTATGGTCTAGAGTGATGACGGATAATTTGTAATTAATAGGATATAATATCATCTAAAGAACAAGTTTTTGAGATAAAACACAAGTTCATAACAATTCTACTATTAGCCTCCTGCTCTTCGATGGGAATAGTAGAGATAGCAGTTATAGGATTGAATATCTGCCGAATACTTGATACCTTTACAAAGTGAACCGTCTGATCCATATATTCGCGGTATTTGCAATGCTTCTGGCTGTTTCTTGCTCTCGGGCGGGGAGCGGCGGGGGCGTTGTGTCCGGTGAAGATGGGACGCAGTGGCGGCGGATGACGGTGGAGCGGCTGCCGGATATGAATGAGCCGAGGGGGAATCACCGGACGGTGGTGATCGGCGACGAGATTGTGGTGCTTGGCGGCCACACCGAAGGGTTCAAGCCTATCGAGACTGCAGAGTATTTTGTTGACGGGGTCTGGCATACTGTGCCGATGCTTTATCCGCATCTCAATGGCTTTGCTGCGCAGTTGCAAGACGGCTCTATTCTGCTTGGCGGCGGCAGCGCCGAGGCTTTCGGCATCGGGCAGAGCTGGGGTGCGGAAATTTACGCCCCGGCTTCCCACAGCTTTTCCGCGGCCGGCATCATGTCGGCCAAGCGCGCCATGCCTTCGGCCGTAACTTTGCCGGACGGCAAGGTCGTCATCGTCGGCAACTGGCATGCCCCGGACAGCTATGAGTTCTGGTCGGCTGAAGGTGGCTTCGCCCCGGGCGGCCCGCTCTCTCCAGGCTGGGCCGAGCCTTTTGTCCTGCCGGCCTCGCAAGATGACATCATCGTTTTTGGCCCCTGGGACACTGTGGGTAATTCTCCTGCCGGCCGGGTGGACCATCTCGGCGGAGAAGCTGAATTTGTCCCGCTACTGGAAGAATGGGAGCCGATATACAATTATTACGTCTTTCCGGAAGACATTCAGATTGCCGAATATACCTATCTGGTCCCAGCGAGCATCCGTTCCGGAAACGAATGTACAATAATAAAGGTAGCTTCCGGCGAATTCTCTCTTTTGGAGATGGCAGAGCCTCTTCCGGCGAAAGGACCGGACGGCACCCCGATCGAGTGGCTCCATCTTCAGGTGGACCGTCCTTCCAGGCTCATCTGGGTGCAGGGTATGGATCCCGAGACCGAGCGTATCTGCATGGCCCGCATCAGCTACGACGCTACTCTCGACGGTGGCAAAGCGACATCGACATATTATTTCGCCGAAATGCCAGACGACATTCCAATCAATCTGGCCAGGCTCCTGCCGGGCGGCCGTTTTGTGTTGGCAGGCGGAACGGGGTGGAAGAAAGGCACATTTCCCGTCGAGGGAGTTTTTTTCAAGACATATTCGACGGTATTTATGCTCCACACTGAGCCTATGCAGGAGGCGGGTTTGCCTCTTTGGGCTCTGTTGGTTGGCATTGTCGTCGTTGGGGTGGGAGTGCTGCTGTTTGTTGGTGCATTGCGAAGGAAGGGCCGGGAGCCTGAAGCATCCGGCGTCCCTTCTGCGGCAGAGGAGAGCAAGGATCCCCGCAACCTGGTGGAGGAGATTTCGACCCTCATCGAGGAGAAAGAGCTCTTCCGCCGCAAGAATCTTCGCATCACCGACGTGGCTTCCGAACTTGCCACCAACAAAACCTACGTCAGCGTCCTGCTGAACAATCTGTCGGGAGAAAGTTTCTCGAAGATGATAACGCGCTACCGCATCGACTACGCCAAGAAGTTGCTGCGCGAACATCCCGACATGCTGCTCGACGAGGTGGCTGACGAGTCCGGCTTCTCATCCTACACCACCTTCTTCCGCAGCTTCAAAACTGCCACCGGCCTCTCTCCCCAGGAGTGGAAGCGTCAGCAGTAGCACCCCGCTTTCACCCGCCTTCCTCAAAAAAACGTTACAACTATTTTTTACTTTTTGTAACTTCGATTGTCTAATAAGCCAGAACGTTTAACACAATTATTGTAATATGAAAAAAATGCTTTTCGGGCTTCTCGCCCTTGTTCTTTCAATCAACGCATTCGCCCAGATGCCTCAGTTCAACGCCGAGGATATGGCCAAGATGCGTGCAGATCGCATCAAGGAGACCTGCAAAACTAACGATGACCAGTACAAGAAAATTTATGACTATTTCCTGAAGGAATCTAAGCAGATGATGGAAATGTTCGAGCAGGGCGGTCAGGGCGGTCCTGGCGGCTTCGACATGGAAGCAATGCAGAAGAGGATGCAGGAGCAGGAGAAATTCCTCAAGGGCGTGCTGACTGCAGACCAGTACAAGAAATATGACGAGGAGCAGCAGCGTATGCGTCAGGGCGGATTCGGAGGATTCGGCGGACCAGGCATGTAGTCGTACGCTTCCAGTTTAAAACAAAAGGTCGATATCCATTGAACATCGGCCTTTGTTTTTTATTATATTTGTCCTAAAACCTGATGTTTTTGTTACAATAACTATTACTATGAAAAAACTGATCGTACTTTTGGCTGTGCTCGCATTGTTCGGGTGCAACAAAACTGTCAACACACCGATCCTCACCATCGAGGGCGGTCAGATCCAAGGCGTGACAACCGATATTCCCGGTG
>JAFZIX010000032.1 GCA_017554135.1 Bacteroidales bacterium
ATCATCCTTTTCCTTCTCGGTGAAAACGACGCTGGCATAGAGTTTATTGCCGACCAGTTTATGCCATTGGCCTGTGGCGCCCGCCCTGTTCGTGACATAGAGATAATCCGGATGTACTGTAGCGCTTTTGTATTTATAGTCGTAGCTGTCGTCAATGAGAACATAGCCGTTAAGCGTTCCGCTGGTCTCTACATTGTCCGTGGGCGGAGTAAAGTATGTGTCGTGATAATGCGCAGAGCCGGCTGCAATTTTACCAGTATTAATATATGTGAGGTTGCTGATATTCTCGTCATTTAAATAACTGAGAATATTGTTCAGGTAATACTGGTTGTTGCTGGTACCGCCTGAGGTGATTGTCTTTCTCATTTTAGCGCGCCTTGTGCCGAGATCGTCGTATACCTCGAAATCGTAGTACAGTTTATTGGTGCCTTGATATCTGTACTGCACCGGCACGTCGGAAAAAGCAATTTCGGCGACATCGATATTCTTCGAAGACTCGCCCGGGTTGAGGGTCACTCTTCCGTTGACGCCGGTGTAATGCTTCCCTTCCAGTGCCGAAATACTTACTGTACGGTAGTTGACTGTTTCTGAAATGGTAGTATTGTCGCGGGAAATGACGAACTTGCCTCCGGAGTATTCTACGGACCAGTTGGAAGCCATCACGCTTTGCCCTGCAGCAATCAGCACCAGCATGGCTGCTACTCTGAGCCGCCCTACTGTCATTCTGAACGAAGTGAAGAATCTATACTGTTCCATAGTTACAATGCGTTTTCAGTCGTCCCGCTGGCAGGAGCGAAGTTTGGTTTGGAAATGGTAATACTCTTGGCGCTGATGAACTTGCCGGGAGCATCAAGGACGCTGGCCGGGATGGTTTTGTTGCCCAGATATAAAGCATCATCGCTGCCTGTGACAATGAAACTATAACTATCTTCTTCCGTGCTTTCGTTGCGGATTGCAGAATAGTAGAAGTGATCTCCGGCCGCAGATGCGGGGGTTATGGAAAGGGAACCGAAACTCGAAGCCCAGGCGCTGCCGTTCCAGTTGATGCACTGCACCAGTTTGCCTCTGGAGGCACTGACGATAAAGTTTTTGGGGTCGATATATTCACCGCCGACCTTAAACCCGAAGCGATATATACTCTGCTCGTTTGTGAAACTCGCGTAGCCGGTAGTGGTGATGGTGTGATTCACCTCATCCACCGTAGCGATGGTCACCGAGGCCGTGGCGTAGTCGTAGGTGGTCTCTATGCTGGCGAGCGTGCCCACCTGGCTGGTGTAATCCCAGTTCTCGCGTGGGATTATCAGTGTGAGTTCATCGTTGGCTGCGAGGCCGTCGGTGTTGATGGGGCCGGTAAGTGTTGCCATGGTGGGTTTCTCGCCGGCGTCCGGTACGACGTCCAGCGTGCCCAGGAGAGAGCCGTCCTTATAGACCTTTACCTTTTCGGTGTTCTTCCAGTAGGCGTCCAGGTAGTCCGGAGTGCCGGAGACAAGGTCCAGAGCCTTGGTCTGGGCATCGCCTTTGGAAGCCTGGATGGAGAGGGTATAAAAGGCTTCGGTTGTTTCGGTTTCGATTTCAGTAATGTCCTTACTGTCCGGCGCGTCGGTTTCCATCTGCTGGCAGGCGGCGGCAAGAAGGATGACAGGAATGATAAAACGTGTCGCTTTCATTATTCTTTCCTCCTTCTAGATTTCAAATCCGGGATAACCATTCCTGTCTCCATCTGGAGACTGGCACACAATTCCTTCTGATTTGACCTCCACGACCTGCATCGCGGGGCACTCATACATTTTCTTGACGTTTAATTCCATAGTATGATTAATTCTTTTTGTTTTCTTTGGACCGGCCCTTCCGCAATACCTGGCGGACAGAAACAACGATGGCTGGCACCCAGATGAAGAGCGCCAGCACAACGACGACCGTAGTAAGAACAGTCTGATTATCCATATATATATACTGACTAACATGCCAAAGGTAGGTACTTTGCGCGTCAACACTGTCACGTATGCGTCAAAAAACGGGAATTTTGCTATCTTTGTTATCGTAATGCCGTCCACGACCTCATATCTCTGCGGACTGGCCACCGTGGTGTTCATCACCACGGGGCTGGTGATAGCCGCGGTGCGCTGGTTCCATCTGTGCCGGCCTTTTGACCGCAACCCGCAGTACTACTATCCGGGAAGGCCTTTCGTGGTCGGAGTGTATCTTTGTGCGCTGGCGCTCCTGCCCTACGCCCTGCAGCCGGACAGCCCGGACGCCTGGCATCTGGCGCAGATGTATTTCCTGCCCGTTACCCTCTACCACTTTACCATTCTCCTCTTCGCCTACTTCGGCAGCGTGATGCAGTGGAGAAAGTGGCGGATTCCCATGATGATTATCGGATTTCCCGTTGTCGTGGCACTGGCGGGAGCAGTGTTGCTCGCCATCATTCCCGGCAATCAGGTCGGCAGGGTGTCGGATGTGAACCTCTACCTGCTGGGCACGGTCATGACGGGCATCTGCATCACCGCCATCTGGGTGGTGCTCTCCTGGGCCGGGCGTTTCGACAAGGATGAGTTTTCCAATCCCGCCGACTATCCTGTCACCTTTGCCCGCCGGTGGGTGGCCATGATTGTGGTGAATATCGCGTTGTGCTGGGCGGGTGCCCTGGCAGAGAGCCGCGTGCTTATGGCCATCATCATGCTCCTCTTCGCCACATCTTCCGTGGTATTCATCATAACGGCGCTGCATCCCCACCGCAACAGGCCTATGGAGGAGGAAGAAAAGCTACCGGAGGAGGATACTACAGCCGTTTATAATCGTTCTCTGCCCAGGAAGAGGCGCGAGGAGATCCTCGCGGCAATCCGTACCGTGGTGGAAGAGCAGGAGGCTTTCCTTGACCCGCATCTCACCTTGCAGGACGTGGCGGAGCGCAGCGGCTACAACCGTTCCTATATCTCCGGCCTCATCAAGGCCGAGATGGGAGGGTTCTTCGCTTATGTGAACCGCCTGCGTCTCGCGCACATGGACGCATACCTTAAAGAAAATCCGGCGGCCACCGTTCAGGAGGCCGCCGAGGAATCAGGTTTCACTTCGCGCCGGGCTTATTACGCTATCCGGAGCAAAACTGTTTAAGTCTTACTCTCCCACGTGGAAGGCCACGCGAAGTTC
This sequence comes from Bacteroidales bacterium, assembly GCA_017554135.1. Lineage (GTDB taxonomy): Bacteria > Bacteroidota > Bacteroidia > Bacteroidales > UBA932 > Cryptobacteroides. The sequence goes on from JAFZIX010000032.1 coordinate 3,148, forward strand.
TTCGATTTCGGCATCGGTGATGGGATTCAGTTTCCCGACCGGCGCCGCCATTATTAATGAGCGGGCGCTGAAATCGGCCACTTCCAGGCGGTCGAAGGTGTTGATGAGTTTGTCTCCCGTCACTATCACGGAATCGTTCTCCAACATCACGCAGGGGCGCACCTTGAATTCTTCCGCCAGGGCGTTCAGGTTGTCGTACTGACTTCCGAAGGGGAACTTTGGCACGTCCTGCAGGAAAATCCAACTCTCGGGGATGGTGCGCACGTCGAACTTTTCAGCGGTGC
>JAFZIX010000033.1 GCA_017554135.1 Bacteroidales bacterium
ATCCAGCCTTGCTCCTGGAGGCATCTTCCAGCTCCTTTTTGAATTCTTCCGGCCTCCCGCTCCTCGTCCCGCTCTCATCCGCCACCCACAGTGTTTCCCCATCAAATAGGATCGCCATGTCCACCGGCGGCTGGTGGTATCCCCCCTTCGGGAGTTCGTCCTGCGGACTCCCTATCTGTGGGGGCGCTGCCCCCAAATCCCCCGCGGCGCCCGGGCTACCGACATCGCTGCTTCGCAGCTCCGTCCCGCCCTCCGCCGTGCGCTCTGAGGAGCGCAGAGACGCACCCACTGTCATTCCGAGCCCCGGAGGGGTGAAGGAACCGAGCTTGCGAGCTATGGCGCCTTCAGGCGGCAAATCTGCTATATTAAGATATCGTTTCAAGGAATTGAAGCCATACAGATTGAATAGATCCATGGCAGCCGGGCTGGCAGGTTCGAGACGCATATCATCCGCCGTAACGGGAATGTCGATATCAGTCTTGATGGTCACCAGCACCTTGCTGAGGGCTATATGATCCTCCGCAGCGCGGAAAAGTTCCTGCTGGCGGGGGGTCAGTTCGCCAATGTGGGAGTAGATGTTTTCGAGGGTGGCGTATTTGGAGAGGAGTTTCGCAGCGCCGACTTCACCCACGCCCTTGACGCCGGGCACGTTGTCGGAAGCATCGCCGCAAATGGCGAGCAGGTCGATTATCTGCTCGGGGCGTTCTATGCCATACTTTTCCTGCAGGCGGGGGATGTCGTAGAGGACATCATCCCCTCCTCCCTTGCCAGGTTTGATCTGGAAAATGTGCGGTTCGAGCAGTTGGCCGTAATCCTTGTCGGGGGTGACCATATACACGTCGAAGCCTTCGCGGGCACTGCGCTTTGCCATCGAACCCAGCACATCATCCGCCTCGAAACCGGGAATCATCAGCACCGGGATGTTCAGGGACTTGACGATTTGGGTCAGGGGTTCGAGGGCATCGATCACCAATTGCGGAGTTTCGCCGCGGTTGGCCTTATACTCAGGGTAAAGTTCGTTGCGGAAGGTGCCTCCGGGAGGGTCGAAGCCCACCGCGATATGGGTAGGCTGCTCGCGCCGAATCAACTCCAGCAGGTATTTCGTAAAGCCATAAAGGATGGACGTATCCACCCCTTTGGCATTTATCATCGGCCTGCCCAGGAAGGCATAGTACATCTTGAAGATGAGGGCATGGCCGTCAATCAGAAAAAGTTTCATATTCACCTACAAATTTGAAACTTTTTTCGGAAGTTTCAAAGAGTAGAGAAAATTTATTTTACCTTTTTCCACTCCTGCGGAGTCATACCTGTTACAGCCTTGAAATTTCGGAAGAAAGAAGTGCGGGACGAGAAGCCGGACTCGTCGGACACTTCGTCGAGCAACATTTCCGGATGCTCGCGGAGGAGTTTCTGTGCGTAAGAGACACGGTAACGTGTGATCATCGACGTGAAACTCTCTCCCGACATATTGTTCAGCATAGCGCTGACGTATGTTTTGTTGGTGGCCAGTTCCGTGGCGACATCTGTGATGCGCAGGTTCTTTCGGCGGTATAGTTCTTTTTCCTCAATCAGGGCCGATATCTGCTCCATGAGGTTGCGGCTCAGGCGGCCCTCTTCGGCCTTTTTCTCGGCCTCCCTGCCCTTGCGCCTGCGGGCAATCAGCATAGCCGCCAGCAGCAGACTTAAGCCAACGAGAATACCCGTCAGCAAACCCCATAGACGTATGTGCGAGGGTTGAACGGGCTCTGTGTGGAAAATGAACGCTGACGAATAGGTCTTGAAATAGTCCACCTTTATAGGGAGCGTTCCTTTCTCCCAGGCGACTCCCCCGGCGATGACCATACGTCCACCGGGCAATAGCGTTGCGGCTCCGCCAGGGAAGTCCCCAGGATTCTCCGCATAGAAGTAGGTCGCCGAGGCCTTGCCGCCGTCAAAAGTGGCGTCGTAGGCAATGCGCGCGAAGCAGTAGTTGCCGTATTCAGAGTCCACGCCCTGCAGCCAGATCAGACGCGCCGGACGGTCCACCTGGAGATGGCCCCATTCGACGGGATTGCCGTCGGGGCTCGTGGCCGGTAAGGGTTCCGCCAGATCCAGCAGGGAGAATTTCCCGGACGCGACCTTGATTATGGCCGCTTCGTTTGAGGCGTTCAAGCCGGGAATCACGTACGTATAATCGGCAATCTGCAGATTCTCAGGGAAATAGAAGTAGTTCGCCGACACTTTCCATTCCTCCAACAGAGGGACGTTTTCGGCGCCTCCGCCGATGTGCGTCACAACGCCGAGAATGTCTTGGTCCTGAGTGTCCCAACGGCCGAATACGAGGATATCGTCTTTCGCAGCAGGAAGGATGTAGGGGGTGGACCAGCCTGGCGTGAGCGGGCCGCCCTTCACGAAGCCGCCGTCGGGCGTCCAGGTCTCCCAGCTGTCGTCGGTCTGCCAGTTGCCGGCTATCAGCACGCTTCCGTCGGGCATAGTGAGTGCCGAAGATAAGGTGCGCCGCACGGACATTATGCCCACGGAGGTGAAACTGTGCGCCGAGGGGTCGTAGATCTCCGCCCCGAAACTGCGGCCTATGCCGAAGGCTTCCGCGCTGCCGCCTCCCATCAGAATGCGACCGTCCGGCAGCTTCGCCGCAAAGCCGTTGGGGTGCGGATAGACCATGGGCAGCGTGTGCCAGGTGCCACCCGCGTAGTATTCCGCCGTTTCGATGGGCTTGAAGCCGTCCGTGTGCCCGCCGAGCACAACTATTTCATCGCCACAGACCACCGTCCGGTGATTCGCCCTCGGCACGTTCAGATCCGGCAGCCGCTCCACGATCATCTGCTGCCACTGCTTCCCGTCCGGAGCGGTAACGCTGCGCCCGCCCGGCCCTGCCGGAGAGCAGGCGGCAAGAGCAAGCCACAGGAAGCAGATGACGGTATGGACGGGTACGCTTCGCATTAATCTAATAGTCTTTATCTCCTATCTGATCTTCCGGTTTACCGAATGGAAGCTTCTCAGGCGACTGGATATGGTCAATGGCTTTCTTAGGAGAAATAACGCTATGTCCTATGCGCTTTTCCGCTTCTTCGCGAGCCGATTTAGCCACTTCAGCACCTTCCTTCGCGATACCGGCATTCTCGACCAGACCTTCCGGACTGCGAGTCTTGCTGATTTCGGTGGCAGTCTCTTCCGCAAGAGCGTTGAGAAGCAGTTCCATATTGGTCATATTGTCCCGCAGATTCTCTTTTGTAAGACCCTTGTACTTCTTATATTCGCGGGTCGTTAGACCGCTCCAAGTTTTCGACATAAGGTCTGTGAGGAAGGCAAAATCCACCTCTTGCGTCACTCCTCCCCGCTTCCATTCATCGGTGAGGCCTTTCCGGATTTCGATGGTTTTAATCCGACGGGTAATCCATGCTTCCGAGTATCCCAAACGCCTGTAATCCGCTATGGCCTGGTCAATGCTGCGTTCCGGATCAATAGCCTGATTGATCCGCTCTGCGGCAACACTTGCCATCCAGCGCTTAAAAGGTTCGGCCTTCTTTGAAGGAATGGATTCAATTATTCGCAGAATAACGGCCATTTCTCCAGCCAATGTTTTTCTGTGCTTACCTGTTGGTGTGAGCATTTCTACCTGGGGACAATTTGTCCCCACGTACTCGGCCAGCCCCGCCTCACGCTTCCTCATCTTCTTGAAATAATCAGTAGGATCTTTACTGTCCGTAAGCACCTCAATCACATCAAGTACCGAAAAGTACCATTTTTCTTCGTTCTCGTTCCAAACCGTCCGAATCTTCTTGCCTTCGAACAACTGAATTCTCTCAATGTCTGACATACCGTTTTCGTTTTCCACAAAGATAACTCAAATGCAAGGCAGAAACAAACAATTACAAACTTGTAATCTCTTGGAAATGTCGAATATTATTATAATACTGTGGCCACTTCGGTCGAACTTAGCGGAATGTCAAGACGGGATGTGAGGGTCGCATTTTTCATGCTCACGAAGCTGCCGTTGTAGTTGCATTCTTCCGGGATGGTCTTGGTGCCCCTATACGTAACGCCATCGCTATCTACCACCGTGAAGGTGAAGACCTCCTCGTTGCCGTTGGCGTAGTCGTTACAGATGGCAACAAAGAATGGATTGGTGGTTGCCTCGTCCAGCATAACGGAGATATCTCCTCTCGTGTTGGCGACAACACCGACTTCTATCCTCTGAACCAAGGCTGCACCGGAGCCTGAAATATTCAGTGATTTCGTATTGATGGGGGTCTTTGCCCCAACACCGCCATTCTGAAAACGGAAACTCATGCGGTAGATACTCTGCTTGTTTGCGAAATGGGCAGTCCCAGTTGTGATATTGCTGCCGGATACGCCTGTCACAAGCACGGACTCTGCACAAGTGTAGTTATACTTTGCCTCTATGGAGTTTACAGGATCATCCGAAACCAGGAGTTTTCCTACCTGGCCGGTATAATCCCAGTCCTTTCTTGGGGTGAGGAGCAATAGCGTTGTAACCCCCGGTTCGATACCCACGGTGGTTACATCTCCCGATAAAGTAGCATAGTGCGGATCCAAAGCATCGGGCTCTGCCGTGAGCGTGCCGATAAACGTACCGCCATTAAACACTTTAACAATGTCTCCGGATTTCCAGATGGACAGGAGAGAAGTTGTCGCAGCTTCTGTTTCTGCATCTCCGATGGCCAGGCCTTTCGTCGTAACCCCATCCTCTTTTACTGCGCGCAATGTGAGCGTCCACACGGAATCGATCAAAGCGTTTTCAGATTCCCCCGGGAGGGTCTCAAGATACCTGTCTTTCTGGCATCCGGTCCAGATGAAAGAGCTCAAAACAGCAATTGTCAGTAGTATGTTCTTTTTCATATTGCGGTCCTCCTGTTATTCATTTTTAAGGTAATATGCCTTCCCGGCGGGGATGCTGTCTCCGCTAAACCTGTATAAGCCCAGCGTGCCTCCGCTAACGCCCAGCACATATGGGATCTTGCTATCGACTTTCCCCGCAGACACGGTCACATCCGTGTCGGATCCTTCAAGGATATTTCCGTCCTTGGCCGTCACTGCAGTGGAGTATAATCCACTCAATTCCACGCTGGAAGATTTAGAAACGATTATCGCGGCGGTGCCGGCCGGTATCACGTTGCCTTCCACTCCTATACGATAGAAAACAACGCTTTCTCCGTCAAGTTCAGCCGTGTAGGCATATGCGTCGGCGGGGAGTGCATACGAAGTCGTGCCGTTGTAGAAAGTGGACACGTAGATATCATCTCCCAGCAATGTGGCGGAGACCGTCGTAATGTCAAGGGGAGGAAGAGGGCTCGCGAATGTCGCAAGCATCGGGACATTCAATACCGGATCCTGTACCCATACTGCTTCGCTCCGGCCGGCCTGCAGGGCTGTGGCAACCGTGCCGTCAGCAAGGTTTTCGTCGGTGGCGAGGGTGATTCCGTCAACCAATGACTTGGGGAATGATTTTACATAACAGTTGACATGCGTTCCCCTGAAATTGCTGCTTGTTCCCTCATAGGTGAATGTACCGGTGGAGAGACAGTTGTTCTGAGTGGCCAAAGCCTGGTCGCAATAACCGATGAAACAGCCGTTCCATCCGCCCGATCCGCCGATGTGTCCGGTGAAGAGGCAGTCATTCAGCGTAAGCGCGCCGTTCTTGTGGCAACCGACGATGGCACCTGCTTCCCGCCAGTCAGCTCCGATACCGCTGATGGTAATATCGCTCCAGAGATTCTCAAGTGTGGAAGTGCCCCAGGATGCTGACACAATGCCGGCAGGATGGTATCCGTAAAAGGTCAGGTTAATCGTGCCGGTCACCTTGAGGTTCCGGATGGTGGCACCGTTTATCTTGTTGAATGGAGCACACAGATTTTCGCCAGTCTCCACGTAGGCGACAGTCAACGTGTGGCCCTGGCCGTCAAATATGCCTCTGTACCAGCCCGAATTTGCATTTGCCGGCGTGCCGATTCTCGACTGGTCGTCGCCGAGGTTGATGTCCGCCGTCATACGGGCGTTGGCCCAACCGTTCTTGCCCAATGCAATATAGGAGAACAGGCGCCAGTGCTCGGCGGTGCTCAGTTCGTAATAGCCATCCGCCGCTTGAGTCAGCGGGTTTTCGCCGGGAGGCGTGATGGTCACGTAATCGCCGGTTGCCATACAGTACGGAGGCAGGATAACCTCGCAGGCTGCGGGGATACCCTTGAATATGCCGGTTGCCGAACGGTTGATGGTTGCCAGGCCATAAAGCGTTGTTACTTTTTCGGCACGGCTCAGGTCGAGGGTGGCAAGGTTGGAGCAGCCCGCGAACAAGTCATTGCCAAGAACAGAGACCGAAGACGGTATAACCACATTTGTGAAAGCGCAATTCGTGAAGACATCGTTCGCTATCTCTTCAACGCCATCCTGAACCGTCAGGCTGGCAAGTGAGGTGCAGTTTTGGAAAGCCGCTCCTGCCACTGTCTTCACGGTGCCTGGAATGGTAATGCTACCAAGCGCGGTGCATCCTTGAAATGCGTAAATGTTGATGGTCGTTATCGAAGATGGTATCGTAAAAGAAGAAAGGCTGGTACAGCCAATAAATGTCCCTGTAGGAATAACCGTAAGCGCACTGGGCTCCGCGATAGTCACGGTTTCGAGCGCGGATGAGCCGTTGAAAACATGGGTTCCCATATCATTCACCGAAGCAGGGATGGAAACGCTTGCGAGCGATGTGCATCCAATAAATGTACTACCGCCTATGGATTTGGTGCCGGAAGGAAAACAGATGGACCCCAAACTGCTACAGTTTTGAAATACGCCGGTCCCAATGCCGGTCAACTTGCTGCCGGCTGCAAAGGTCAGCGTGGCAAGCGAGGTACACTCCCTGAATGCATAATTTCCGATTGTTTTCACAGCACTGGGGATTTCTATTCCCAAGAGACCGGAACACCAGGCGAAAGCATACTCACCGATAGTTGTCACGGAAGACGGTATCGTGAAGGATGTCAAACGATAGCAATTACGGAAAGACTGATATCCAATGGATGTAATGCCGGAGGGAAGAGAGATTGAAGTCAGTCCTGTGCAATTGTCAAATGCATTGTTATTAATGACGGTCACGCCGGAAGGCACCGTGAACGATGAAAAGCCGTTGCAATAAGCAAAAGCCGCATTACCTATGGAATTCACTGTTGAAGGAAGCGTGATTGAGGGAAGGCTGCTGCAATGGTTGAAACAGTTTGTGGGAATTGCCGTTATGGCATTGCCGTCAGCGAAAACCGCGCTGGCCAGTGCGCTGCACGCTCCGAACGTGTTGTTGCCCATAGCAGTAACGCTGGCAGGAATGATTATGCCCGTGAGCGCGGTGCAGGTATTGAACGCACCTTCATCTATTGTCGCCAGGGCGGATCCGGCTTCGAAGGTGAGAGTGGTGAGCGAGGTGCAGCTTTGGAAGGAAATCCGACCTATGAAAGTGACCGTTCGTGGGATTGTGATAGAGCCAATGTTTGTACAGTCCATAAAAACCTGCTCGCCTATGGTGGTCAGCGTACTGCCAGCTTCGAAGGTGACGGTCGTCAGGCCGGTACATCCCCTGAAAGCAGCTGTTCCTATAGTTTTAACATTGGGCCCGATTACTACAGTCTGCAGCCCTGTGTTGTAGGAAATGACACTGGCCGGGATATTGGCGCAGTCAAATGTTGCCGTTTCAATGGCGGGGCAGTTGCTGAAAATGTTGGTTCCGAAAGAAGTCGGGCCGTTCGGAATGGTTATCTCGGTAAGACCTATACAATCTTTGAAAGCGTAATTATTGATTGTCTTGACAGATGACGGGATTTCGATAGACGTTAGCAACGGAATATTACAAAATGCCTGTACACCGATGGTAACAAGATGGTCGCTCAAGGTAATACTGGCCAGGTTTGCATTGGCTTGAAAAGAATATGTCCCCACTGAAGTTACGGTGTTAGGCATAACGAATTCCGTCAAGCCTGCGCATCCGCGGAAAGCGCTTTCTCCAATCGTAGTGAGCGCACCGTCCACGGCAAAGCTTACGCTTGTCATCGCAGTGGCCCTGCGGAAGGCATCCGTACCAAGCGTGCGGACGTTTTTGCCGATGGTGAGCGACGTAAATGTGGTCACATCAAGAAAGGCCGCATTGCCCACGGCCACAACCGGCATATCCACAATCTCGTCCGGGATGACAAGTGCATAGTCTGCCGGCGGGGTAAAATCGGGATCGAAGCCGGTAACGGTCACTTCACCGCTGCTAACCGTGTACTTTAAATGGGTTGTCGCATCTATCTCGTCTGCCCACAACGCAGGTGAGGCAGTAAGAATGGCAAAAATAGAAATAATACCTGTTATCTTTCTCATACGGCAGTCCTCCTAATCTTCATCAAGTAGATAATAGTTGTAATTAGAGGTTTGGAGCAACCCGCTACTAGTCGCAATCTCCAGGTTCATTACAGATGGCGCTTCATAATGTTGTTTTTGAACAGCTTCCATTGATTTCGTCGCTATTATACATTTGCGACAAAAATAAACCCCCGCGTACGTTGCGGGGGTTTCATATCAAATAAAGGGAGTGCCAAAAAAGAAAAAGATTTGACACGGAGTTATCAAGTGTCTCAGCGAATAGGTTGACGGGCGAAGCAATCCAGATATCGGTTATATGCAGCCAGTTCCGCGAGATCCTTTTCAAGGAATGCTTTACAATAAAGCTCTCTGAAACGACATATCTCCGTCAGCAATGAAGAACGGAGCATCGGAGAAGCATTAATTCGACCATACTTGATTGTTAAATCTACAAGTTCTTGAAAACGGGCGAAGGCGCCCTCCGCTCTTGCCTCTCTACCAGATACAAGCGCATTATAAATGCGGGATGTCTCGCTACCGATATTGGCCATCTGCTGTGATAGCGTCAACTCCGCCCAACGTCCGTTTTCTAATGATTGATGTTGCATTATTCAGTTATATAACGCTTTACCACGGCTTGAATCTTTTCTCTTATCTGTGCATCCAGGATGTCCCTGGAAGGGTTTCCTTGCCAGGACCGGATATTGATTAAAGAATCGTATTCAATAAAACCGTCTCCTGATTCTTCCGGATATAAATTAAAACCCCATAATGCACTCTGCTCCGACCCATTATCCAAAAGCAGCCTTTCAAGATCTGCGTGGAGATCGGCATCTATGGCCAACAATTGCTTGTCCACATCGGCAACACACTTTACCATATCGCCAAAAATATGGCCTGCATATTCTTTGAGTGCAACCCTTGAAATGGGACTGGATAAAATAATCATAGCGTACAACTTATTGCCTGGCCATGCGTTTTTCGCTGGGGATGAGCATCGCGCAGAGGGCTACGCCTATGATTGCGCCGATTGCCACGG
>JAFZIX010000034.1 GCA_017554135.1 Bacteroidales bacterium
CATAGGCCCCGACAGTCCAGCTCTTAAGAGGGGCTTTCTCTTCAAGCTACTATTTCTTCAGATAGATGCTCGGCGCCACGCCGAAATGTTTCTTGAAGATACGGGTGAAGTGCTGGGGGTAGTCGAAGCCGAGGGCTTCGGCGGTCTCGGAGACGCTGCGGCCCTCCTGCAGCAGTGATTTAGCGCGGTCCATCAAGAAGCGGCGGATGTAGACTGATGCACTCTCTCCGGTACGGGCGCGGACAAGGTCCCCGAAGTAATTGGGCGACAGGAAAAGGTTCTCGGCACAGTAGCGGACGGAGGGGATGCCGTTTCCCTCCTGCCTGTTCTCGGCGTAATAACGCTGCAACAGGGCACCCAGGCGGCGGAGGAACTGGTCGGCGCCTCTTTCGGTCGAACGGAACTGCCGCTCGTAAAAGCGGGCCGTGAATTCCAAAATTAAAGCGATGTAGGCCGCCACAATGGCCTGGAGGTGGCTGTCATCCGGGTTCTCCCGAAGTTCCCGCCGGATGGCCTCGATGCAGCGCTCGATGCGTTTCCACTCTTCCGGGAAGAGGCGTAGTGCTTCGTTGCTGTAGTAGGAGAAGAAATGGTAATCGCCCATCCGGCGCTCCAGCAGCGTGCCGTGCAGCAGGTCCGGATGGAACAGGAGCACCCAGCCTTTGATGTGGATGATTTCGCCGTTGTCGGAGATGCCACCGGTCTGTCCGGGCGCAACGGCCATCAAGGTGCCGCTCTCCACGCGCACCTGCGAGTTCCCGTAAGTGATGGTATAGGGGCTGTCCTCCATCAGGAAGATGCCATAGACTCCGTATCGGTTGAGGCTGTGGCGGCAGGCCTCCAGCTCGTCATAGTGGATGACGCTCACCAGCGGATGAAGCTCCTCCGCCCCCACATAGCGGGCGTAGTCATTGACACTTTGGACGTTAAGGACCTTCTCCATACCCTGCGAAGTTACGAAAAAAGCGGCAGATTCCGTAAATCTGGTAGATTTATCCGTAATCCGGTTAGGTTTCCTTCGGAAGAACCGGTGTACCTTTGCATCGTAGAAAACCACAATCATGATGAGCAATCCGAAAATAGCATTGGGAACCTGGGCCTGGGGCGCAGGGGCCTTCGGCGGAGACAGTGTCTTCGGCAGCAGCACAGACGAGAACAACCTGAAACCTGTTTTTGAGGCGGCGATGGGCGCCGGTCTGAACCTCTGGGACACGGCCACGGCCTATGGTATGGGCGAATCTGAACGCATCCTGGGGAAACTGGCCGCTTCCTACAGGCGTGAGGATGTACTCATCTCCACCAAGTTTACCCCGCAGATGGCCCAGATGTTCGGAAACGATGTCTCCAGGATGGCCCAGGCCTCGATGGAGCGTATGGGCATCGACTACATAGATATGTACTGGATCCATAATCCGATGGATGTGGAGCGTTGGACGCCAGGACTGATTCCGCTGCTACAGAGCGGCAAGGTGAAGAGGGTGGGAGTTTCCAACCACAATATCAAGGAGATTGGGCGCGCAAACCAGATCCTGGGCGAAGCCGGTTTCAAGGTGGGTGCCGTACAGAACCACTTCAGCCTGCTGTATCGGTCTTCAGAAAAAGGCGGCGTGCTGGATTACTGCAAGGAGAACGGCATCGAGTTCTGGGCCTATATGGTGCTGGAGCAGGGCGCCCTTTCCGGCAAGTACAACACGCAGAATCCACTTCCTGCAGACAGCGACCGTGGCCGCAAGTACAATCCCATCCTTCCCCAGCTGGAGAACCTGACGGCCGCCATGAAGGAAATCGGCGACAAATACGGCGCATCCGTATCTCAGATCGGCATCGCCTGGGCCGTTGCCAAAGGAACGATGCCCATCATCGGAGCAACCAAGGTACATCACATTACCGAAGCGGCCGAGGCATCAAAGATTGCGCCGACCGCCGAAGAAATAGCCACGCTGGAGGACCTGGCCGATGCCACCGGCATCGACACGCGCGGAGAGTGGGAACATACGATGGAATAATTAACAAGAAAAAAACAATTATGAGACAGACAGTTATTGCATTCATTTTTAGTGTATTGTTTATGCTTGTTTCCGGAAACTGCAACGCGCAGCTCACCATCAACATCCGTTATTCCGCAGAAAACGGGAATGCCCGCAAATACGTGGAAGAAATGGAATCGAGCGGCATTGCCGCCAAAATCCGCGCCATCGAGGGATGCCTCCGTTACGACTATTTCTTCCCGGCAGACGATCCGGAGGGTCTGCTCCTTATTGACGAATGGGAAAACCAGGCAGCCCTTGACCGGTATCATAGCTCGCCTGTGATGCAGGAGGCCGCTGCACTCCGCGAGAAATACAAACTGGACGGACGCCAGGTGAGGATGTTCACGCCCGTGGTTCCACAGAATAATCCGCCGGAGCAGAGATGAAGAGATTATTGTACGTCCTGCTGATGATGATGTCGGTATCACAAATGGCCATCGGCCAGATTGACATTCACAGCCACGCGATTACGGATGGCTATATGGCTGCCGTGAAAGCCCACGGTATGGAGATGGACGAAGGCTTCCCGATCCCCGCCTGGTCTGTGGAGGCGCACTTAGCGTTTATGGATGAGGCCGGGATTCAGACTTCCGTTCTGACGATGCCGGCGCCGCAGCCTAAAGGGGTCGATGCCCCTGCCGTTTGCCGTGCGTGGAATGAATTGTGTGCCCGGCTGAAGGTGAAGCATCCCGGCCGCTTTCTTTTCTGCGCCGCCCTGCCGCTGCCGGACGTGGATGCTGCGCTAAAGGAAGCGAAATATGCCCTGGATGTGCTTGGGGCCGATGGCGTCAAGCTCGCATCCAACGCCTACGGCCAATATCTGGGTGACGAGGCGCTGGAGCCGCTGATGGCCTATCTCAATGAGCGCAAGGCCGTCATCATCACTCATCCGCACAAACCCTCCGCCGCCAACGACGCCTTGATTGCCTCCGTTCCGCTGGCCTCCTACGAATACCTGGCCGAGAGCACCCGCGCCATCCTCAATATGGTGGCCCACGACGTGCTGGTGCGCTATCCGGACCTCACGGTGGTTGTGCCGCACTGCGGCTCCTTCCTACCGAATGCGCTGCCACGTTTCAAGGGCCTCCTGCCCGTGATGGTACAACAAGGCTATATGAAGCAGGTGGATGTGGACGCCAATATCTCCCGCTTGTACTTCGACCTGGCCGGAGCCGCCACGGATGATGTGATAGAGAGTCTTCTCACCATCACCATGCCGGACCACATTCTCTATGGATCCGACTATCCTTATGTGGCTCCGCAGGCGCTCATCGGCGCCAAGAAGTCCCTGGAGAGTCGCCTAGCCTCCCACGGACTGGCTCCGGACGACATCCTGTCCAACAATGCCGCAAGGCTGCTCGGAAACAAACATTAATCGAGATGAAACATCTGCTGAGAAACACACTGATTCTGTCTATGGCATTCTTTGCCTCCTGCTCAGGCGCAAAGGACCCACTGGATATTGATTCTCCAGAACGACAAGGCACGGAGGAAACGGCAAAGGGGAAGGTATTGGTCGCGTACTTCTCTTTTACGGGCACAACCAAGTCCATTGCAACAACTCTCGCCGGTGTTACCGACGGTACGCTTTATGAGATTGTTCCTGAAGAGGCCTATGCATCCGATAACAGCAACTACTATGATGAATCCACCCGGGCATACAAAGAGCAGTACGGCCCTGCAACGGCACGCCCGGCCATCAAGAAGACGCTGGAGAATGCGGACTCATACGACATCATCTATCTGGGATGCCCGATATGGTACGGAAAGGCACCGCGACTTATGCTGACTTTTCTGGACACATACAAATTCAGCGGCAAGACCGTAGTTCCTTTCGTCACCTCAGGTTCCAGCGGCATCGGAACGGCCCAGAGCGAATATGAATCCACCTATAAGGATATCAAATGGAAGAAAGGCGACCGCCTGAACGGCGCCTCCAAAGCCACCCTCAGCAGCTGGGTGGAGTCCTTGAAGTAGTATAGTTATTTAACATGCACATAATGATGAAGAAATCATTGATAGCACTTTTGGGCAGCGCTTTGGTTATCCTGCTGTCCGCCTCCACCTGCAAAGAACAACAAGCTCAGACGGGAGACAACAACACTCCGGCTATTGAAGTCCCTACCACCGAGACGCCCGACCCGAATGCGCCCACAGTGTATTTCACCTCAGATATCAGTGCTGCAGGACTGGTGAAGATATATGAAGTGCTTGGTGTGACTCCTTCAGAGGGGCAGCGTGTGGCGGTGAAAATCTCCACCGGGGAATCCTCCAAGAGCAACCACCTGCGCCCTGAGCTCATCAAAGATTTGGTGAAAAAGGTAAACGGCACGCTGGTCGAATGTAACACGGCCTACGGCGGCAACCGGATGTCCACGGAGAATCATCGCAAAGCAATAGCCGAACGTGGCTACAACGAGATTGCCACCGTGGATATTATGGATGAGGAAGGTTCTATGCAGATTCCGGTATCAGATACCAAGCATATAAAGTACGATATCGTTGGTACACACCTGCAGAACTACGACTTCATGATCAACCTGGCCCATTTCAAGGGCCACGCGATGGGCGGCTTCGGTGGCGTACTTAAGAATCAGAGCATCGGCGTGGCCTCCACATCCGGAAAGTTCTATATCCATTCCGCGGGCGCGTCTTCCACCAGCTGGCGCACGGCAGCCCAGGATGATTTCCTGGAATCGATGGCCGCTGCGGCGCAGGGCGTCCACAACTACTTCAAGGCCGAGGGCAAGAACATCATCTACATCGACGTGATGAACAATATGTCCGTGGACTGCGACTGCGACGGAAACCCCGCCTCGCCCAAGCTCAAGGACATCGGCATCCTGGCTTCCATCGATCCGGTGGCTGTGGACCAGGCTTGCCTGGACCTGGTGTTCAATTATACCAACTCTTCGGGCGATGACGCCACTGACCTCCAGAAGCGTATCAACCGCCAGCACGGCACCTGGATAACGGAGTATGCAGAGAGCATCGGCCTGGGCTCCAGGAAATACAATATCGTAAATATAGACAACCTATGAGAAGAACCGTCCTTCTGATATCAGCCTTATTGATTATGACAACTGCATTTGGACAGACGCTCACGGAGCGTCAGAAAGGACTGGCAGCCTGTGCCTGCCTGATGGCGCAGGGGAATACGGAACGCCTGGAACCCGCCGTGCGTTCAGCGCTTGACAATGGCGTGACCATCAACGAACTGAAAGAGGCCTTCTCGCAGCTTTACGCCTACACGGGATTCCCGCGTTCGCTGAATGCGCTGGGGGTGCTGGGCAAGGTGCTGCAGGATAATCCCAACCCGGCCTGGCAGGAGGGAAAGCCTTGGACGCGCCCGGCAGAGTGGGACGATGCCAAGGCTGCCTACGAACTGGGCAAAAAGAACCAGACGCAGCTTTCCGGCCGTGCCTTTGACTACGCCTTCTGCCCGCAGGACGACTACTACCTGAAGGCCCACCTCTTCGGCGACATCTTCGCCGGGGATCAGCTGTCACATGCCGACCGTGAGATTGTGACCGTTGCTGCGCTGAGCGGCTTGGAAGGTGTGGCTCCGCAGTTGACGGCTCACAAGGCCGGTGCCGTGAACATGGGCAACAGCCAGGAACTGGTCGATGAACTCTGCGCCTGGCTTGACAGCGAGGGCTATACCCTACGCAGCGCCTGGCCAAAGGGGCAGCCCAACACGGCGTACGCTCAGTATTTCATCGGCAACAGTTATCTGGCCGATGTAGGCGGTGGCATCCACAATGTCACCTTCGAGCCTGGCTGCCGCAACAACTGGCATATCCACCACAAGCAGGTCCAGGTACTGGTTTGCGTGGCCGGCCGCGGCTGGTATCAGGAATGGGGCAAAGAGGCCGTGGAATTGAAACCG
>JAFZIX010000035.1 GCA_017554135.1 Bacteroidales bacterium
ACGCAGGTATCGGCCCATTCCAGGGCCTCGAGGTCGGCGGCAAACTGACGTTCGGCCAGTGGGTGGTGCAAGCCTTCGGCGTATTGCTCAAAGGTCCAATTCGGGGCATTCTCGTCCACATCTGTCCAGTGGAAGCCGTTCCCGCCGTGGGGCGGATTACGGAAGTCATACACCTCGTGTCCTGCCTCCCGGAGCCTCTTCACAACCTCGGTGTAGTACTTATTCCTCCAGCTGGAGGCTACATAAATCTTCAACACTATCAATAATCCCTTACCAGGCGGACTGCAAGTCTATTCGCCCTGTTTTGGAAAGAGCTGTATTCTATGCCCATCGAGAAGGTGGAGAAATAGAGGAAGTATGAATTAGAATTAGTGCCATTGCTGGTACTCGACCAATAACTTGCATCTTCACCAGGATAATCGTAATCGCAACAGGGAAGGAAGACTGCTCCGGCAGCCTCCATAGCCTCCCAATCGCCTCCCAAAGTGTATGTGCTCATTATATTGCCGCCACTGAAGGCGCTGCTGCCACCGTTGGTATTCGGGTCCACAAATCCATCGGGCAGCAAGATCATCCCCGGATTGCCGGCAACTGTCGCAAAGCCATACTTCGAAGCGCTGTTGAACAGATATGTCCAATCGCTCCTTGAAGGTGTACGCCAGCCGGTGTTCCCGGTATTTGTAATCTTAACGTTGCCCCATTCGTATATTCCACTGAGATCGTCGGAAGAGGTGTAATATTCTTTTGTGGGAGAGTTCGGTATAGGTGCGGTCCCTTCACCAGAACTCAGGCCCGTAGCACCCCAGCAGAACAGGTCCATATAATTGTTGTTGCTAGTCGAAGGGGAAGAGTTATTTGCACCTTTGCCAATATAGTCGTACTGATGAAGGGCGAAACGCCATCCGTTGTTGCCGCTCCACTGGAGATTACCGGGAGAGAAGAGGACCTTATCGCCTTCTGCGTTAATGGTGAACGGCCATAACTTGGCCATCTTAACGTTAATTTCGTAGTACTTTCCGGCTGCAAAGGAAACCTCTGTCTTGTAGTATTCGTATTGGTCGCCACCAACCTCTGCACTTATGAGGATGCTCCCGCTGAAGGAAGTGGTGAAAGGCAGGCTCGCGAAGATAACGCCATCTCCGTTGGCAGCATAGGTTGAGGCGTCAACGGAAATGTCCGTGTTACTCGATACAGGGCTGACGCCAGAAGTCGTGGTATTTATGACAACACTTTCCGGGTTGATAGCATTGCCAGCCTTGTCCTTGAGCGAGAAGCGGAAAATGGCGCTTTCGTTGACGAAATCGGCAGCCGAAGTTGTTACCGTGGAGCCGCTGATGCTGCTGATTGTAATCGTGGCCTCGGCCTTATCGAAATTGTCTGCGAGCGTTTTCAAAGTGCCGTCCTGAGGTGCAGACCCTCCTTCGAGCTTCAGGGTGAGTTCATCTCCGGGGGCAAGATCCCTTGGAGAAGATCCCGGAATGTCGATGCCCGCAGTTTGAATTGTGCCTCCCAAAGTCGTGGAAGGTCCGTCTGATTTTGCTTCAAGAACACCGATGGAAATAGGGTTGATCACTCCGCCTCCCATATCTACCAGTAGATATACGGTCACTTCCTCTCCGATTTTCCATTCAGCGTTTAGCACGTTTTTGGCGCCACTGTCATCAAGGATAAGGGCACGGGTCATGGGACCGCCTTTGGACGCTTCGACGGTAAGGGTGCAGAACTTTTCGGTCTGGGGCTTTTCTTCGCGTGTGCATGCTGCCAAAAGAGCGGCAAACATGAGAATTGCAAAAATCTTCTTCATAGCTTGTTCCTCCTAATTAATCCCAGTCCAGCTCTTCAGCTGCACCATAAGTCTCCCTATTACCGGAGATTAGATTCCCGGATTGGCAGAGGCTACCTTCCACCTCTACTTGAATGACCAGCACGTCCGGACTCACGTATACCGTACGACCGCTTGTAATAGCTTTATTCATAATTATTTAGTGTTGAATATGCGAATATAATAATATTATGGGAATTATTGCCATTCAAAGTGCCAATTCAAAGTGCAAAAATTGCTCTTTGAACCAGACCGCTGGATACGTTTTAGGCCTTTTTTGATCCCAATCCCTTTGTTTTGGAGGGGGTTGGCTACGTGTTTGGCGGTTATTGATCCCAGCCCCCTGTTGTAGGGCGGGGTTTGCTACGTTTTCCGGCCTTTTCGCGCCCAGCCCCCGATACAGCCCCCAGTATTCGCGCTCAGCCCCCGGTAATGGGGAGCACCAGCCCTCAATAACCTACCCTATCTTCGCCTTGTAGCGGGTGGGGACTTTGCCGGTGGAGATTTGCTGGAGTTTGCGGGTGACCAGTTTCTTGCGGATGGGGGCCACGAGATCCGTGAAGATCACGCCTTCCAGGTGGCTGAATTCGTGCTGTACCATGCGGGCGGCGAAGTTGTCGAACTCCTCCACCTTCTTCTCGAGGTTCTCGTCGTAGTACTCGACCTTTATCTTCTTGGGCCTCACCACATCGCAATACACCCCCGGCACGCTCAAACAACCCTCATTATAAGTAGTCTTCTCTGCACTCTCTTCCAGCACCACCGGATTGATAAAAGTGCGCTTGAACCCCTTCAGATAGTCATACACATCCGTCATCACATCTCCGTCCACAACCACAACTCGCTGGCTCACGCCGATCTGCGGAGCAGCAAGGCCGCAGCCATCGCTTGCCGCCAGAGTATCCCAGAGGTCCGCGACCAACATTTTGAGTTCTTCCTTTTTGCCGAGGTCGGCAGGCTCAGCCTTCTGCCGGAGCACTGCGGAACCATATAAATAAATGGGCCTGATCATTTCTTACTGTTTCTATCCAGATAACTCTGCAGGATAATTGCGGCACTTATCTTATCCACCGATTCCTTCTTGCGGCGATCGCTCTTCTTCATCCCCCCGTCGATCATGGCCTTGTGCGCCAGCACGGAGGTAAAACGCTCGTCCTCGAGGCTAACGGGAATGCCAGGGAAACGCTTGGCCAGCTGCTTCAGGAACACATCCACATCGGCTGCCGCTTCTGCCGGACGGCCGTCCAGATTCATAGGATATCCCACCACGAAGCGAACTACCGTCTCGGAGGTAGTCATTTTTTGAAGATAATCTATTATCTTTGCAGATGCCACGGTTTCGAGCGGAGATGCGAAGATGCCGAGCGGATCGCTTATAGCGACACCCACTCTGGCGCGTCCGTAATCGATGCCTATCATCCTGTCCATCAGGATGCAAATTTACGAATAATATGGGAAAAATAAATCCTGCCGAATGGAATAAAGTCTACCGTCTGACCTTGGTAGAAGACCGCACTCACCTGCGCATCAAGTTCTGGAGATTTTCCAGGCTTGGTTTCGTCCTGATCGGTCTTACCACCATGGTTGTGCTGTCGCTGCTGTTCTGGTGCATCATCGCCCTGACTCCGCTACGCACCACGGTGCCAGGATATCCTGATGCCCACTTCAAGCGCGGAGCAATCGCAAACGCCCTGAAGATAGACTCTCTCGAGAATGAGATGACCCGCTGGGCACTCTACGCCGGCAATCTCAGCCGCATCCTTGCGGGAGAAGAAACCCTCGGAGCGGACAGCCTCCTGAAGAGCAATACAAAAGAGTATCTCCGCAAACTAAGCGATGCGGAAATTGCGCGTGGGGATTCCCTCCTCCGCAGC
>JAFZIX010000036.1 GCA_017554135.1 Bacteroidales bacterium
GATGGCTTGTGGCTTAGGTATGGTGCAGCCCACGGTATCGGTGGAGGAAATACCTCCAACATCACAGTACGTTTTTGTGATATTTCGTGGATTGGCGGCAGTACTCTGTATATAGATGACGGCGGCCGTGGCGTCCGTTACGGAAACGGAATCGAATTTTGGGGGAACAGTGCCAACATCCTGGTGGAGAATTGCCGTGTCTGGGAATGCTGGGATGCAGCCTTAACCAACCAGTCCAATGTTGTGGGGGCCATCCAGGAAAATATCATCTGGCGGAATAATGAGATTTGGAATAGCGAGTATTCTTACGAGTACTGGCAACAGGGAGACCATTGCGTCACCCGAAACATTGTATTTGAAAACAATGTCTGCCGTAAAGCCGGCTATGGATGGGGACACAAGCAGCGTTGGAATCCTAATGCTGCGCACCTGATGTTCTACGACACCACAGCCGATACGGACGGCTTTTTTATCCGTGGTAATCGGTTCGAACGCACAAAGAACTGCGGAATCCGGCTGTTCAACGCCTGGTATCCATCCATTACGACCAGCGACAATGTCTGGAGAATTCCTTTCCATTATTTGATTCGCTACCATGGTCGTCCCACCTCGGATCTTGTCTACAAGTATCCTGATCATTTGGATAAAATCCACGTGGATAGCGAAGAAGAGATACAGTCACAGACCGTTGAACAACCGCTCAAACTGCATGGATGGTGGCGGGGACTTCGTATTTTCCGGGAAAAGTTCGGCCTTTAGAATGTCTTCCTCCTTACAAGGTGGAAGGGGTTATGGACTTTGCGTAGCGTGCCGGAAAGAATCATTTTGGCGGCGGTGCGGCCCATGGCGGGGAAGTCTGTGGAAAGGGTGGTGAGGCCACCCAGCACCACCTCGTTCAAGGGGAATTCATTGTAGGAGATGATTCGCACGTCGCGCCCCGGCTCCAGTCCCGATTCTCCGATACGGCGGGCCAGCAGTGCCAAACCGCTGTCCAACTGGCTGTTGAGCACAAGCACGACGTCTCCCTTTTCCAAGTTGTCCGGCACTTGGCTGTATACGAAGACCTGTATGCTGTTTTCATCGGCAAATTGGTAAATGGACTCCAGGATGATGCTGCCGTAGAGACTCTGCGGCAGCACCACCACTTTCAGTCTTCCTTCGCGACGGATGTCTTCGCGCCCTTCGTTGAGGCCATCGTAGGCATCATGGCGGAAGTCCTGGTACACCACTCCGTAGTTCCCCGGAACGGATTCTATCCAGTTGTCCACCATGATAAGTTTACGGTTGGGTATGCGCCTCAGCAATTTGCCGGCCCGGGACTGGGAACGGCTGTCCAGGGAAAAATGAGGGCTCACAACGTAGTAATCATAACGGTCCAGATGCTGGTCCAGGTAGTATTCCAGCACGTCCAGGTTTTGCCCGTGCAGCAAGATGGTTATGCGTGCGCTTTCTCCTAGCGTGTCCTGAAACGCTTGCACTAGAATCTGGTTATATACGCTTTGTTTGTCCAGGATGACCAAAATCTCCTTGAGGTCCGCCTCCCGTCGGCCCGCAACAAAAATTCCCTTCCCCTGTTGGGCAATGAGCAGTCTTTCCCGCAAAAGCTGGTTATACGCCTTCTTGGTGGTCTCGCGTGAGATGTCCAGTAGAATGGCCAGCTGGTTCAGGGAGGGGAGTAGCTGTCCTGGAAGCAGGACGCCTTCGCGGATTTGTCCTCTTATCTGTTCACAAATCTGCTTATATAGCGGAGTGTTGTCCTTTTTATTGATTCGGATGTTCATGCAGCAAAGGTAATCATTTTTTCTCAATAACTGTGGTGTGGTGTGGTGCAATCCATCCGAGACTTTATACCTTTGCAAAAAACATAACGACGGATATGAAAAATAGTTGGTACAAATGGGAGGTCCTCCTGCTTCTTTGGATGGCTTACCTCCTCAATCAGGGAGATCGGCAGGTCTTCAATACCGTGCTGCCCGCCATTCGGGACGCCCTTAACCTTACGGATACTTCCGTGGGCCTGATTGCTACCATTTTCAATCTCTTCTATGCCATCATGGTACCTGTCGGCGGCTGGGCGGGGGATCGCTTTTCCCGCAAGTGGGTCACGACCATAAGCATCCTGTTCTGGAGCGTGGCTACCATGTTCACGGGATTGGCTACCAGCTTTATGTGGCTGGTCATTCTGCGCAGCGTAGCTACGGGTGGCGGCGAAGCTTTCTTCGGCCCGGCCAACTATTCGCTTTTGGGGCAGTACCATACTGACACGCGCGCCCGCGCCATGTCCATCCACCAGACAGCCTACTACGTGGGTGTCATCTTGGCCGGTTGGCTGGCGGGTCTCATCGCCGACAAACTGGGCTGGAAGTACTCCTTCATCATTTTTGGCGCCGCCGGCATCCTCTGGGGTATCCTCATGATTCTCCGCCTGAAGGACTATCCGAACTGTCACGCCGAGCATAGCGAAGAATCTGGCAAGCCCGGCTTCTTCGACGGTTTCAGAACGGTTTTCTCCACGCCGACTTCGCTTATGCTTACCATGGGTTTCAGCGGTCTCATCTTTGTTATCACGGGTTATATGACCTGGGTCCCGGCCTATCTCCAAGAGGAGTTCGGCCAAAGCCAGGCATCGGCCGGCTTCAATTCCATGTTCTGGACCTATGTAGCTGCCTTCGTGGGAGTACTTCTAGCGGGTTCGCTCTCCGACAAACTGGCCCTCAAATCCCACAAAATGCGTATGCTTCTACAGGCTGCAGGCCTGGTTGGGGGGGCTGTATTTCTCTTTCTCATGGGCGGCCATCCTACGCTTGTGCTTCTGTACTTTAGTTTCGCGGGTTGGGGCTTCTTCCGCGCTTTCTTTGATGCCAACACCTATGCTGTCCTGTACGATGTGACTCCCGATTACCTTCATGCCAGTTGCTCCAGTGCAATGATTATGACCGGCTTCGCGGTGGGCGCACTGGCTCCCGTGGTACTGGGCGCTATGAAGGAAAGCATGGGCAGCCTTAGCGCTACTTTCCCCATTTTGGGTATAATATGGGTCGTATGCGGCATCCTCATGGCGGTTGTCGCCTATACTTCTTACCAGAAAGATTACGACAAAAACCACTGATATGAAAGCCGAATCAAAAAACAGAAAGGCGAAGGCCGGCTTGCTGCTGATTGCCTCGCCGCGTTTCAAGAACCTGTCCGGCCCCAAGCGTGGCACCTACGGTGAACGCAAGGACAAAGTCGTGAAGGAAATCAAAGCCACCATGAACTTCCTGGACCTGGTGGACCCGGGTATCGTATACGAGCGTGAGGACGCAGTGAAGGCACTTAAGCTTTTCTTTGCGGAAGGAGTGGACTTCGTCTATGCCGAATTCCTCAGCTGGAGCGAAGACTTTGCTTGGATTCGCTTCCTGCGCGACTGTCCCGATATGCCCATTCTTTTCTGCAACGTGGCCAAGCCGCGCATGAGCTTTGAAACCACCCTGGACGAGGATGACTTTGTGGACTATCTCTGCGCTGGAACTTTGGTGGGCTCGCTGGAAGGGTCCGGCAGCATCCGCCGCATCCCCCGCAAGAATGTGCGCACCGTTATGGGAACACGCGAGGAAATTACCGAAAAGGTGCGCATCTTTGCCGATGCCGCCCGCACCCGCAGCATTCTGCGTCACTCCAACGTGGGTCTCATGGCCAATATGAACGAGGCCATGTGGAGCACCTACATCGACAATTACGACCTCTTCACCAAGATAGGTCCGGAAATCCATTACCTCCCGTATAGCGACTACGGGACGGAGATTGACCATCTCTCCGAAGAGGAGGTGAAGGCCTACGCAGACGAACTCACTTCCAAGTACAAGATGATGGAAGATGTGGAATATGACAAATTCATTGGCTGCGTGAAGGCGACTCTGGCCATCAAGAAGATGGCCCAGAAGAATGATATTGACTGCTACGTATACAATGATATCGACCAGGCCACCTTCCGTACGGCCGGCTGCCGCGCCGGATTCTATCCCAACTGGTTCAACGAGAACGTAAGCGTCCTGGTCCCCGAGGCCGATATCGGGGCTGGCCTGATTACCTATATCCTTAAGCTTCTGAGCGGAAAGAACGTCAATTTCATCGAGCCTTTCCATATCGAGGACGACTTTGGCACTTTCGCCGGAGGTCATGCTGGCCCCAATGATCATAACGACCCTGCATGGCAGCAGAATGTCATCATTTCTCGCGACGTGCGTTTTGCCAAGACCAGTTGGAAGTATGCCGGCGCCCCGTTTGCCTGGTACCGTTTCAGCCCTGGTTTGAAGACCGTCGCCGGCCTGTACGAGGAAGACGGCAAATACAAGCTGGTCACTTTCATGGCCGAAAGCCTGAGTGAAAAGGACACGCCCCAGAGCAATAAAAAACACCTTCTGGCGACCTACAGCCACACCATCTTTAAACCGGTAGTTCCGGTGAAGGAACTTTTCGAGCAGGTGCTCAAGGTGGGTGTGACTCAGCATTACGCCATCGTGGACGGCGACTACCGTGCCCAACTGGAAGCCCTGGCAGAAATCATGGGATTTGAATTCTATAATATCAAGAAAGTAATATGAGCTTCATGTACAACCCGTTCCCCTTTCACGATCCCAAGCCCGTGAACAGGCCGGAACTGAGCAAAAAGACAGTAGATTCCATCGTTGCTGGCGGTACGCCCAACGTGGCTAAAAAATTTGTAACGACCATCGCCGACAAGGCAAAGAAGGAAGGCGTAGTAGTGGCTTTCGATGGTTATACCACGGCCGACTGGAAGCAGATGATTGGGCTGATCTCCCGCGAATGTGATCTTCTTGGCCTGCAGTTCGAGGATATGGACTGCAATGCCGCTACCCTTAAAAGTGGTAAGGAGATAGACGCCATGATTGACCCTCTCCTTATCTGGGATACCAAGATAGATCCCACCCTATTATACGGAAAGGTGTACCACGGTGGTTATATCGGCC
>JAFZIX010000037.1 GCA_017554135.1 Bacteroidales bacterium
AATGCGAACTCTCCAAGAAGAACCTCGACGCCACCATCACGCGCATAGAAGCCGATCTGCAGGCCGCCAAGACCAAATACGAGCACTACCTCTCCATCCGCCGCGAGAACCGCGAATTCGCCCGCAAACAGGCCCGGAAGCACCGCGAAATCCTCGCCCAGGTTGAAGCCGAACTCAACCTGCCAAAGAGTCTGAGACGCTACGCGACGAAGGCTATGCACGAAGAATAATTCCGATTCACTTGCAAAATTACACAGATTTTGTGTATATTTGCAAGCGAATAGAACATTCTCATTCAACTATGAGCGTTTCTGATTGGATAGAAAGACAGGCGCCGAGCGGCAGATACACGTTCTCCAAAGAGGATGTGAGAGAGGCGTTCCCCTCCATGACCACACATGCCATAGACAACGCCGTTGCACGTGCCGTATCCAAAAAGCGCGTATTCTCCCCATGCAGGGGCTTCTATGTCGTTGTTCCGGAAGAATATCGGCTATGGAAGGCGGTCCCTCAGGAAGTGTATCTGGACAGGATGATGCAGTATCTCGGGCGCTCCTACTATGTATCGCTTTTGAGTGCCGCTGAGCGACACGGAGCGGCACATCAGGCCCCGATGGGATTCCAGGTGATGGTTGAGCCGCCGGTTCTGCGCGACAAGGAGCGCGAAGGCTATGTCATCCGCTATGCCGAACGGCGGCAGATACCATTGGATTATGTCGAACGAAAGGAAGTTCCGACAGGCTGGCTGAATGTATCTTCTCCGGAACTGACCGCCGTTGATCTGATTGCCTATCAGGACCATGTCGGCGGACTTACACGCGCTGCAACGGTACTGGAAGAATTATCCTTGAAGTTAGATTTCTCACACCTGGATGCAACTTTCCTGCAGGTTGCTCCCACCCCGGTCTTCCAACGGCTCGGCTATCTGCTGGACCGCGTCCTGGAGGAAGAAAGCCTTGCCGACGACCTGCTCGGACTGATGCAATCAGGTGGCCTGAAAATGAAAGCAGTGCCCCTCCGGCTTGGCGCTTCTACTGAAGATGCGCTGGTTGATAAAAAATGGAAAGTGCTTGTAAATCAAGAAATAGAGATTGACGAACTATGATACAGAGAGCATTCATAACTCAATGGGGCACGGTGGTATCAACGCCTGAAAGGCCGTGACCTCTTCGATGTCTATACTGCTCTTGACTCTGGCAAACTGGACCTTGACCGCGTAATGACAGCCTACGACCGCTATCTCCGTTTTGTGGCCAGCCACGCCCCGACTTACAAGGAGTATGTACTCAATATGGATGAGAAGATGCAGAATCCAGAGTTTCTCGGCGACACCACTGACCTCCTCAGACCCATGCTGGAATATGACCCTCAAGCCGCCTGGGAACGAGTCCGCGACGAAATCGTTGCAAAACTGCTCCCTTCCAAGTAGGTAAAGGACCGGAAAAAGGGCCAAAACCCTTATTGATCAAATCAAGAGTCCGGCTACCGGCTTTTGAGTATCACCAGCACATCCCCCGCCAGGAGTACCGTATCACCGTGAGGAATGATTTCCTCTTCACCCCGTTGAATCAGCAGGACCAGTCCGTCGGAATTTGATTCACTGATGGCCTTCCCGTCCCGTTTCCCGCCTTTCTTGACAGTCTTCTCCAGCAGGAAGGTCTCGGTATCCTCATAAGTCTTCGTTACCAGAATGACCCGGTCGCCTGCCTGAAGTACGGTGTCCCCTCTCGCTGTAATGCGCTCCTTCCCGCGAATCACCAAAGCTATCAGCATATTCCCCGGCAATCCCAGATCCATTACCTTCTTTCCGTTCCACTTGCTCCCGGGGCCGATGTCGATGCTGCTGAACTGCATCTCCGTTCCTTCGGAATAATCGTTGAAAGTTTTCATCACATTGTCCCCGGTGTCCAGCATGTCCAGCTTCCGGGCCACCCGGGGAATCAGCGAACCTTGGAGGGAAATAGAAATAAGCACAATGCAGAACACGATGCTGAAAAGATCATTGTTCAGGTTCTCTGTGCCCGTGAAAGCCATGATGGCAAATACAATGGACGCCGCTCCCCTAAGACCGACAAATGATACCAGCCACTGCTGCCGGGCGGCATATTTCCTGAAAGGCGACAAGATGCTGAACACAGTCGCCGGACGGGCCACCAGCAGCAGGAAGGCTGATATAGCCAGCGCAGGCAGGACGGCCTTGTGCATCATCGCAGGCCGGGCCAGCAGGCCTAAAATGAAGAAGATCAGAACCTGCATCAGGCCTGTTACTCCGTCGAAGAATCCCACCAGCGACCGTTTTCCCTTGAACTCCTCGTTCCCCAGCATAATGCCCACGATATAGGCGCTCAGGTATCCGTTGCCGCCAAGAAGGTCCGGTACGGCGTAGGCGGCAATGGCAACGGCAAAGATGAAGAGCGTGTCAAAACCGTCCGTCGAGAAATGCATCCGCTGCAGCGCCCAGGATGCTCCCTTGGCTATGGCCCAGCCAAAACCTGCGCCGAACACAATCTGGGCGAACACCATCCAGGCCAACCCCAACCCCGATGTGGTCCCGTTCACGACGGAAATCATGATGGCCGTGAGCATATACGCGGCAGGGTCGTTGCTCCCGCTTTCCATTTCCAGCATCGGCGCGGTATTGTTCTTAAGGCCCAGCTTCTTCCCCCTCAGAATGGAAAAGACGGAGGCCGCGTCCGTAGAACTGACCACGGCCCCCAGAAGAAAACTTTCCGCCCATCCCCACCGCAGTGCAAAATGGCAGAACAAGCCGGTCAGACCGGCCGTCACCACCACGCCCAACGATGCCAGCAGCACAGACTCCCGCACCACCGGCTTCACCGCCTCCCAGCGCGTGCCGAAGCCGCCATAAAACATGATGAACAACAGCGCAACGCTGCACACGTCCTTGGCAAAGTTGTGGTTGTCCAGATATACAGGAATGGCGCCTACATTGCCGAACACACTACCCAGCATGATGAATGCCAACAAGGTCGGCACTCCGATCCGGACGGAGATATTGTTCAAAAGGATACAGGTCAGGATTACGACTACGATGAGGATGAGGAAAAGTGTTGTCATTGTTTATTCGAAGCAAATGATTCCAGCCGCGCCACCTGTCGTCCAGACACCTCACGCAGCGGATAATTGATACCGTTCATGAAATCAGCATAATCGAAATAGCGTGCCATCATAAAGCCATCGC
>JAFZIX010000038.1 GCA_017554135.1 Bacteroidales bacterium
GGCAATCGCGAGCATCCAGAGGGGAACCGTGACGGGGACGATGAGAGGGATGAGCATACCCGACATGAGGTAGCCCTCGTTGACCTCTTCGTTCCTGATTCCAGCGGAGAAGAACTCGATGAACAGACCCACTCCGTATGCCACCACGTAGAGGGGCAGGACCTTGAGGAATCCGTACCAGAAGTTGGCCAGGATCTGGAGACGGCCGTCTCCGATGGCCAGGGAGTGCTGATAACCGACGTTCCACATGCCGAATATGGCGGCGGGAACAACGGATATCACCGCGATGATCATAATGCGCTTAAGATCGATCGCATCACGCACGTGCGCACCCTTGCGGGCTACCGTGCCGGGGACCCTGAGAAATGTCTCGAAGGCGTCCACTGTTGCATGCCAGAATTTCTTCATAATCTTAAGCCATTTCTTTGAGCATCAGGTCGATACCCTGTGCTATCATTTCCTGGATATTGTTCTTGGAAGGATCGATGTACTCGCAGAGTGCAAGGTCCTCGGGAAGAACCTGATAGATGCCGAACTGCTCCATCTTGTCGATGTCGCCGGCGAGGCAGGCCTTGGTGAGGTAGATGGGGAAGATGCCCATCGGGAGCACCTTGGCATAATAGCCGTCGTTCATCACGAATGCGCGGGGACCTCCGTGGAGGTTGGTGTCCATGTCGTACTTGCGCCAGGGGGTGAGCCAGGAGAAGTAGGAATGGTCCGTGCTGAACTGGCCCCAGCGGATAGGCTTTGCCCATCCGAAGAGCTCGGTGTCGGTGCCTTCGCGGATGATGGTGACGGTGTCGTCGAAGATGCCGAGGTATCCTTCCGCACCCACAGCCTTGCCGGAGAGGATGTCTCCGCTAATGATGCGGATGCCCTCCGCGTTTCCGCCGTAGAAGCCTGCGAGGGTGGTCATGGGCGCACCGGGGAGGGTTTCGATGTAGGCGGTTTCGATGGCGGCGGGGCCGACGACTGCAACCTTGCGGCGGACATCGTAGATGCCCTTGGACAGATACTTGCCGATTGCTGCCAGGCCCTGGAGGCTGACGGTCCAGACGGTGTCGCCCTTGAGTATGGGTCTGACATTGGCGATCTGGACTCCGACGTTGCCGGCGGGGTGCTTGCCTTCGAAGACTGTGATTTCCGCATTGTCGAGTTTTGCGAATGCGGAGTTTGCGTTGGCTATGCCGATGTGGATGGGTGCGATCTTCGCGAGGGCATTGACAGCTGCCTGGATGTCGTTGATTCTGGCTCCGAGGGTGAACTCGGTGTCAGCCGCGAGGGGCGCCGTGCTGAATGCGGAAACGAAGATGGCATCTGGAGTTGCCGCCGTATCGGCAACTATGCCATAAGGCCTCTGGACGATGAACGGCCACAGACCTGCTTTGAGGATGCTTTCCTTGACTTCTTCTGCGTTTTCGGTCTTGGGTTCCGACTTCAGGTACTCCTGAACGTCATCCGCCTGCACCGTCACTGCCAGAAGCTTGCGCTTGTCGCCACGCACTATTGCCTTGACTGTTCCGCTGACGGGAGAGGCCAGAAGGATCGCGGGATTCTTCTTGTCTGCCATCACGGGTGAACCTGCCAGCACCTTGTCCCCTTCTTTTACGAGGAGGCGGGGCGTGAACCCCTTGAGCGCTGTTGGCTCCACGGCAACTATGTCGGGCGACATGGTCTTGGAAAGACGGAGCTCGGCCTCACCGGTGATGGGGATATCGAGCCCTTTTTTCAAAACGATGTTCTTGGACATTGTGTACTATATAAAAATAATTAGATTTTGCACTAACAAATAATGCGCGAAGATAGCCATTTTTTTCGTATTTTCGTGCCATTATGATGGAAAAGAAGGAAAGACTGGATGCGATTCTTGCGGGGCTGAACGAGAGCCAGCGCGAAGCGGTGGAGACGGTGAGCGGGCCGCTGCTCATCGTGGCGGGTGCAGGTTCGGGTAAGACAAGGGTTCTGACAAGCCGGGTAGCGTATATTCTTGCTCTCGGGACTGATCCCGGGAGGGTGTTGGCGCTGACTTTTACCAAGAAGGCGGCAGAAGAAATGAAGGAGAGAATCTCGCTTCTGGTTGGCCGCCGTGCCGCCCGCGGGGTGGTGATGGGAACTTTCCACTCGGTTTTCATCAGATTTCTAAGGGATTATTGCCGGCCGGACGACCAACAAGGTCCGGTTGACAGAACAAAATACCTGGACTATCCCAAAGGTTTCACCGTCTACGACCGCTCCGACTCCGAGAGCGCGGTCAAAGCCTGCGTGAAGGAACTGAAACTTGACGAAAAGATATACAAGCCGCGGGAAGTCCTGGCTCGCATTTCGTTTGCAAAAAACGGTTTGTTCACCCCTGAGGCATATCACGCCAAAACCGAGTTTATCCAGCAGGATGAACGTGGCAAAAAGCCTTATTTGTGGAAGGTTTACGAGTTGTATCAGCAGACATTGAAGGCTAACGGAGTGATGGATTTCGATGATATCCTCCTGAATATGAACGTGTTGCTGCGCGACTGTGAAGATGCCCGCAAGGAAATAGCCTCCCGTTTCGACTTCATTCTGGTGGATGAGTACCAGGATACCAATTATGCCCAGTACCTGATACTCAAGAAACTGGCAGCACCCCATCATAACCTCAGCGTTGTAGGTGATGACAGCCAGTCGATTTATGCCTTCCGCGGTGCGCAGATCCAGAATATCTTGAACTTCAAGAAGGATTACCCTGAGTGCAGGATTATCCGCCTGGAGCAGAACTACCGCTCCACCCGCAATATAGTGGATGCCGCGAACTCCGTCATTGCTCATAATGAGGGGCGCATCCCCAAGACATGCTATTCCAAGGGGGAATTGGGGGAGAAGATCGAACTGATCAGATCCTTCACGGAAGGGGAGGAGGCGGTGCAGATCGTGAGCGGAATCATCTCCCGAGTGATGCAGGAGAAGGCGCAGTATTCGGACTTTGCCATCCTCTATCGCACCAACTCCCAGTCGCGAGCGCTGGAGGAGGCTTTCCGCCGGAAGAACATTCCTTATATGATTTATTCCGGGAATTCCTTCTTTGACCGGGCGGAGATCAAGGATATGATGGCCTGGTTCAAGTTGGCCGTGAACGTGAATGACGACGAGTCCTTCAAGCGCGCGGTCGGCAAGCCTTCGAGGGGGATAGGTGACACCTCCATCTCCGGGCTGAACGAACTGCGGCGTGCCAGGGGAGTTTCATCCCTTTTCAAGGCGGTGGCGTGCGAGGATTTCCTGGAGTTCCTGCGGCCTGCGGCAATGACGAAGATCCGCGAGTTCTGTGCCCTGGTGAACCGGCTGGCGGTCGCGGCTGCCAAGGGCGATGCCTTCGAGGTGGCTCGGCAGATCTACGATGATTCCGGCCTCTACGCCTTCTAC
>JAFZIX010000004.1 GCA_017554135.1 Bacteroidales bacterium
CTCCGGCGCGGTGAAGTTCGCCCACTGGCTGCAGGGAGAGACGCTCGTGGTTCCCGGGATGCTGGCGCTGTGGGCGGCCCTCATCTCCATTATCCTCAAGGAAGTACTCTACCGCTACACCGCTGCCAAAGGGCGCAAACTGGATTCGCAGGCAATGGTGGCCAACGCCTGGCATCATCGCAGCGATGCCCTTTCCTCCATCGGGGCCGCCATAGGCATCGGCGGAGCCATTCTGCTGGGCGAACGCTGGGCGGTGCTGGATCCGCTGGCATCCATCGTGGTGGGCGGAATGCTCATAAAAGTAGCCTGGGACCTGCTGAAAGGCAGTCTGGGCGAACTCACGGACCAGTCGTTGTCCGCCGGCGAAGAGAAGGTAATCGAAGATATCATCACTTCCTTCGCGGGAGTGTCTGAGCCGCACAACCTCCGCACGCGCCGCATAGGCAACCGCATCGCCATCGAAGTCCACGCGCGCATGGACGGCAGCATCTCCCTCGATGCCGCGCACGAGCAGGCATCCGCCATCGAACGCAAACTGAAGGAGCATTTCGGCAAGGACACGCTGGTCACGCTTCACATGGAGCCCGTTAAACAACGCGAGAATTAATTGTTATCTTTGTGGATATGTTATACTACAGCAGAGGATCGAAAAATGACGTCATCGGCGCGGAAGAGGTTCGCGAGGCGTTGAAACAGGTGTTCGATGCCATGGGGCCGAAAAAGAGGGTGATGGCGATTCCGCCGGATTTCACCCGCTTCAATTCATACGCAGGGCCTATCACCGAGATGGTTTATGACTATTTCGGGCCGGCGCTGACGGATGTGATGCCCGCCCTTGGCACCCACTCTCCCATGACGCCGGAGCAGATCAAAATCATGTTCGGGCATACTCCTTCCGAGTTGTTCCGGGTGCACGACTGGCGCAACGATGTGGTGACCGTTGGTACGGTGCCGGCTTCGTATGTGCGCGAGGTTTCCGAAGGCCGGGTGAGTTACGACTGGCCCGCCCAGGTGAACAAACTGCTGCTGGATCCTTCCTTCGACCTGATCCTGTCGATCGGGCAGGTGGTGCCTCACGAGGTGATAGGCATGGCAAACTACACCAAGAACATCTTCGTGGGAGTCGGAGGCAGCGCCGGCATCAACAAGAGCCATTATCTGGGGGCCACCTATGGCATGGAGCGTATTATGGGGCGCGCAAAGAGCCCGGTGCGGGATGTGATGGAGTACGCCCGCACGCATTTTGTGAAGGTTCTTCCGATAGTTTACGTGCAGACCGTGCTGGCGAAGAATGCCGACACCGGAAAGATGGAACTCAAGGGCCTGTTCATCGGGGATGATTTCGAGTGCTTCCAGAAGGCCGCAGCCCTTTCGCTGGAAACCAATTTCATTATGGTGGAGAAGCCCATCCGCAAGTGCGTGGTGTATCTGGACCCGGAGGAGTTCAAGAGCACCTGGCTTGGCAACAAGGCCGTCTACCGCACCCGCATGGCGCTTGCCGACGGAGCGGAACTCATCATCCTCGCTCCCGCTTTGAAGGAGTTCGGGGAGGATAAGACCATCGATGCGCTGATCCGCAAATATGGCTACAAGGGCACTCCGCACACGCTCAAGTGCACCGAGGAGAATGCTGACCTGCAGGAGAACCTGGGGGCATCCGCCCACCTGATCCACGGCTCCTCCGAAGGGCGCTTTTCCATCACCTATTGCCCCGGACCCGGCATGACCCGCGAGGAGATCGAGGGTGTCGGATTCGGCTACTGCAGTTATGAGGAGATGGTGGCGCGTTATCCGGTGGATTCGCTGAAGGACGGCTGGAATACCATGCCGGACGGCGAGGAAATCTACTACATCTCCAACCCCGCCCTGGGCCTCTGGGCGCATCCCGACAGATTCAAGGACTGATGAAGATCGTTTGCGATAATAAGATTCCGTTCCTTCGCGGGGCGCTGGAGCCTTACGCGGAGGTGGTTTATCTCCCCGGAAAGGAGACGACGGCGGAGGTGGTGCGCGATGCAGATGCGCTGATTACCCGCACCCGCACGGCCTGCAACGCCTCCCTGCTGGAAGGTTCGAAAGTGCGCGTAATTGCCACTGCCACAATAGGTTTCGACCATATAGACACCGCCTGGTGCGAGTCTCACGGCATAATCTGGCGGAATGCCCCGGGCTGCAATTCCTGGAGCGTGAAGCAGTATGTGACCGCCCTGCTGGTGACGCTGGCTCACCGCCGCGGATTGTCTTTGGAGGGCAT
Source organism: Bacteroidales bacterium (assembly GCA_017554135.1). Classification (GTDB taxonomy): domain Bacteria; phylum Bacteroidota; class Bacteroidia; order Bacteroidales; family UBA932; genus Cryptobacteroides. The sequence continues at coordinate 2,255 of JAFZIX010000004.1, forward strand.
GACTCTCGGCGTAGTTGGCGTAGGCAACGTTGGCAGCAAGGTTGCCGAAGCGGCGGAAATCCTTGGTATGAAGGTGTTGCTGAATGATCCGCCCCGGGAACGGGCTGAGGGCTCGGATTCCTTCGTCAGTCTGGACGAAATAATCCGCCGAAGCGACATTATCACCCTCCACGTCCCCCTGCAGAAAGAAGGCCCCGACGCAACCTGGCATCTCTTTGACTCTGAACGCATTGCCTCTCTGCGGCCGTCGCAGATACTGATTAATTCTTCCCGCGGCCCGGTGGTGGATAACAAGGCGCTGAAGGCCGCATTAAAGGCTGGTTCCCTGAAGGCCGCCTGCCTGGATGTCTGGGAGGGAGAGCCTGAACTGGACCCGGAACTGGTGAATCTGCTGGATATTTCCACTCCGCACATCGCCGGCTATTCCGCCGACGGCAAAGCCAACGGCACTACGGCTGCAGTGCGAGTGGTAGCTTCTGTGCTTGGACTGCCTTTGACGGACTGGAAGGCTTCAGGCGTGCCCGCCGCACCGCAAGCCGCCGAGTTCGAAATCGATGCTTCGGGCAAGAGCATGCAGGATGTGCTTACCGAGGCTATACTGCACACCTATGATATCACGGCCGACAGCATTGCCCTCCGTGCCGACCTTGGCGCCTTCGAAAAACTGCGCGGGGATTACCCGGTTCGCAGGGAATTCAGCTATTTCACGGTCCGGCTGATTGGCGGCATCCCAGAAATGGCCTCCCGCCTCACCCGCCTCGGTTTTATGGTGGCTGCCAACTAGTAGTTCGTCATGCCCGGTCTGCTCGGGCATCCCCCTCGCACCCATTCGTCGCCCCTATCCACTATCTGGTGCTGGTAACGTCCCGTTTTTCTGCAGGTTACTAGCAAAAATGACCTTTTTTGCTTGAAACGTCCCATTTTCCGGGATGTTACTAGCACCTATGTGGGCAAGGTCTAATTTCAGGCCGAGGACCTTGCCCGCTTTTTGCCACTACAATATTGTTTAGTGGGCATGGTCTGCCACCTAAAATTAGACCTTGCCCACCTGAAGTAATACTTTAGGTTATCGCTAAAGAATGCGGAGGAAACCCGCGTTCAGCAGCGGCGCCACAAAAGGCCAAACGCTGCGGAAATGAGCACCGCGACCACCAGCTGTATCCACAAACCGGTGGAAACCAGTTCCATTTGAAGAAAGCCGGCGGAAAGTACGACCGCTTTCAACGCATAGTACAACGCCTTGCTTAGAATAATCGAGACAAAAGCCGCCACGCCAATGCGGATGGCCCAGCCAGACGCGCTCCCGGCC